>NZ_JAEKFB010000032.1:0-277932 GCF_016650865.1 Pseudomonas sp. TH34 | reverse complement strand
CGCCGAACACGAGAACTTCAAGCGGGTGATCAGCTCCTGGGAACGTGAATTCCTGCTGCTGAGCGTCTGAGAAACCACACTAAAAAAACCAAAGGGGTGTCGATATGCGTCTGGTGAAAAAGCTTCTACCGCTGGCCTTGGCGGCGTTGTTCAGCAGCGCGGGCCACGCCGCGCAGACGGTCAGTGTGTACAACTGGACCGACTACATCGGTGAGACCACCTTGGCCGACTTCCAGGCCAAGACCGGAATCAAGGTGATCTACGACGTGTTCGACTCCAACGAAACCCTGGAAGGCAAGCTGCTCGCCGGTCGCACCGGCTATGACGTGGTGGTGCCGTCCAACCACTTCCTGGCCCGCCAGGTAAAGGCCGGCGCGTTCCTCAAGCTGGACCGCTCGCAGTTGCCCAACTTCAAGAACCTCGACCCCAAGCTGCTCAAGCTGCTGGAGAAAAACGACCCGGGCAACGAGCACTCGGTGCCGTACCTGTGGGGCACCAACGGCATCGGCTACAACGTGGACAAGGTCAAGCAGGTGCTGGGCATCGACCATATCGATTCCTGGGCCGTGTTGTTCGAACCGGAGAACATCAAGAAGCTGCACGAGTGCGGCGTAGCGTTCCTCGACTCGGCCGATGAACTGTTCCCGGCGATCCTCAACTACTTGGGCAAGGACCCGCGCAGCGAGAATCCCGAAGACTACAAACAAGCCGAAGCCAAGCTGCTGACCCTGCGGCCGTACATCACTTATTTCCATTCCTCCAAGTACATCTCGGACCTGGCCAACGGCGACATCTGCGTCGCCTTCGGTTATTCCGGCGACGTGTTCCAGGCCGCCAACCGCGCCAAGGAAGCCAAGAACGGCGTGAACATTGCCTACTCGATTCCCAAGGAAGGCAGCAATCTGTGGTTCGACCTGCTGGCCATCCCGGCAGACGCCGCAAACCCGAAAGCGGCCCACGCTTTTATCAACTACTTGCTGGACCCAGAAGTGATCGCGAATGTCAGTGCCAGCGTCGGCTACGCCAACCCGAACCCGGCGGCCAAGGCCTTCATGGCGCCGGAGCTGGTGAACAATCCTGAGATCTACCCGTCCCAGGAAGTGCTCGACAAACTCTACATTTCCACCACCCCGACGCCTGCCGTCATGCGCTTGATGACGCGGTCCTGGAGCAAAGTGAAGACCAACAAATGAACCGTTCCTCGTCCGACCACGCCCGTTCCTATTACCTGGCTTCGGCCAACGCCATGCCCCGGCGCCCAACGCTGGGGGCTGACCTGACGGCCGATGTGTGTGTGATCGGCGGTGGGTTCACCGGGGTCAATACCGCCATCGAATTGGCCCAGCGTGGGCTATCGGTGATTTTGCTGGAGGCCCGGCGGATTGGCTGGGGCGCCAGTGGGCGCAATGGCGGGCAGTTGATACGCGGGATTGGGCATGACGTATCGGGCTTCGCCAAGTACGTGGGCGAGGAGGGCGTGCGTTACCTGCAGCAGGCCGGGATCGATTCGGTGGCGCTGGTGGGCGAGCGGATTCGCGAGTACGGGATTGACTGTGATTTGCGCTGGGGGTTTTGCGAGTTAGCGAATACGCCGGCGCAGTTTGCGGCGTTTCAGGGGGAGCTGGAGAGCCTGGCTGCCTTGGGGTATGCGCCTGAAACGCGGTTGGTGGCATCACAGCATATGGCGCAGGTGGTGGGCTCAGGCTTGTATGCGGGTGGTTTGGTGGACATGGGGTCCGGGCATTTGCATCCGCTGAACCTGGTGTTGGGGGAGGCGGCGGTGGCCGAGTCCCTTGGTGTGCGGATCTTTGAAAACAGCCCGGTGCTGGAGTTGATTCATGGCGATACGGTTCAGGTGCGTTGCGCGTCCGGCACCGTGCGCGCCGGTAACCTGGTGCTGGCGTGCAATGCGCATCTGGAGGAATTGGAGCCGAAGTTGAGCGGCAAGGTGCTGCCAGCGGGGAGCTATATCATTGCGACCGAGCCGCTGTCGGTTGAGGTGGCTGATCAGTTGATTCCGCAGAACCTGGCGTTGTGTGATCAGAAAGTGGGGTTGGATTATTACCGGCTTTCGGCGGATCGGCGGTTGTTGTTTGGGGGGGCTTGTCATTATTCGGGGCGTGATCCGGTGGATATCGCGGGGTATATGCGGCCGAAGATGCTCAAGGTTTTTCCGCAGTTGGTGGATACGGCAATTGAGTTTCAGTGGGGGGGGAAGATTGGGATTACGGCTAACCGGTTTCCGCAGGTGGGGCGGTTGAAGCAGCACCCGAATGTGTTTTATGCCCAAGGGTATTCGGGGCATGGCCTTAACGTGACGCATTGGTGCGCGCGGTTATTGGCGGAAGGAATTCATGCAGGGCAGAGTAAAGGGTTGGATATTTTCAGCCAGGTGCCGCATATGACTTTTCCTGGGGGGAAGGTGTTGCGTTCGCCGCTGCTGGCGTTGGGGATGTTGTGGTATCGGGTGCGGGAGATGGTGGGGTGATTGGTTGAGTACATATCCGTTTCTTCGGTAACGGCCGCCTATGGTTCCGCTCTTACAGCCATCCCTTTCAAGGTCTTGGTTTAAAATCCCCTAACCAATCCAGTCAGGACGACGAAACTATGTGGGAAAAGGTTTTAGAACGGTTTGAAAAACAGGCTCCGGCCAGCGTCATGACCAAGTTGATATTAGAGCAGGCAGTAGATGCCGCTTGGGTTGACAAGGTGTTCGATGATCACCGCCAACGGCAGTACTCACGTGAGCTTTTGTTTTCAACCGTTGTTGAGCTGATGTCCCTTGTTTCATTGGGCTTGAGGCCGTCGTTGCACGCGGCGGCGCGCAAGATGGAGGGCCTTTCGGTCAGTGTTTCGGCACTCTATGACAAGATCAAGCGAACCGAACCCGAGCTGCTTCGCGCCCTCATTTCGGGCAGTGCCGAGCGTTTGATACCAACCGTCGAAACGCTCGGCCATTCATCGATCCTGCCCGGCTGGCAGTTGCGTATTGTGGATGGCAACCACTTGCCGGCCACTGAAAAACGTCTAGGCGCTCTGCGCAATGAGCGCGGCGCAGCGCGCCCAGGATTTTCAGTAGTTGCCTACGATCCGGATCTGGATTTAGTCGTTGATCTTCAGCCGTGGGAAGATGCCTACGCCAGTGAGCGAGTCAGTGTTTTACCGCTGCTGGCCCGCGCATGCGCGGGCCAGTTGTGGATGGCTGACCGGCTCTATTGCACGCTGCCCATCCTGCAAGCCTGCGAGGACACGGGGGCTTCGTTCATCGTTCGCCAACCCAGCAAGCATCCACGCCTGGTCCAGGAAAGTGAGTGGCAAGACTCAGGGACGGTCGATAGCGGAACCGTTCGCGAACAAATCATCGAAGTGAAGGGTGGCCGCCGCTGGCGACGTGTTGAGTTGAGCCTGCAAACGGCGAATGACTCAGGTGATTTGGTGATGTGGTTCTGGAGCAATTTGCCCGACACCATCGGTGCCCGGCAGATAGCCGATTTATACCGTCATCGCTGGAGTATCGAAGGAATGTTTCAGCGCCTTGAGTCGGTACTGGACAGTGAAATTACAGGCCTTGGCAGCCCGAAAGCCGCGCTATTGGGCTTTGCCTCGGCGGTCCTGGCTTACAACGTTTTGTCGGTTCTCAAGCGTAGCGTTGAGCAGGCGCACCGCGAAACGCAGCCAGAGGGTTGGCAGGTTTCGATTTTCCATTTGGCGGTGCATGTTCGCAGTGATTATCAAGGCTTGCAGATCGCATTGCCTGCGGAAAATTTCCCTCTTGAAAAGACTCCGCAAGGGCTGGCAGAGCGATTGCTGGCCCTGGCAAGGATGATCAAACCTAAGTCCGTAGCAAAAAGCCCTCGTGGCCCCAAAGTAGCCAAGCCCAAGGAGTGGCTGGAAGGTAAGGCAGCACGGGCGCATGTCTCAACAGCTAGGGTGCTTAAGGCGGCCAAGTCGGATAAACGTACTTAAACATGGCCTTAAACGGACTTTTAAACGCAGACCTTGAAAGGGATGGCTCTTACAGCGGCTCACTTTGGAAAAGCCGGAATGCCGGCCCAGCCCAAAGTAAGCAAAGGGCTCTGCCCCGCCTGTCGGCGCCTCGCTGGGGCTCGGCGTTCCCTCACTCCGGCATTGCTCCGCGGGCCGCCGCGACGGGCCATCCATGGCCCGGCGCGGCTAAACCGGCGTCCTGCCGGTTTACCCGCTCCGCACTGCCTGCGTTCGGCCTCGGGCTTATTGGGGCAGTCAGATCAAGATCAAAAGCAGATCAAGAGCACAGCGGCCTCCCGGCCGGCTTGAGTGTTGAAGAGCAAAAACAAAAGCCAAATCAAAAGTGGGCACGGTCAAATGTGGGAGCTGGCTTGCCTGCGATGGCATCAACTGGGTGCATCTGGAAGACCGAGGTGTCTGCATCGCAGGCAAGTCAGCTCCCACAGAAAAGCAGAGCTGCATCAGCTTCAGATTTGGCTTTCGCTCTGGCTTTTGATCTGGTTTTTAACACTCAAGCCGGCCGGGAGGCCGCTGTGCTCTTGATCTGCTTTTGATCTTGATCTTAGGCGCCCCGTTAAACCACGCTGGCCGAACGCAGGCTTTGGAGCGTGGGTAACCCGGCAGGACGCCGGGTTAGCCGTCCTGGGCCAGGGATGGCCCATGACGGCGGCCCACGGTCCAAAGCCGGAGTGAGGGCACACCGAGCCTAAGCGAGGTGCCGAGTGGTGGGGCAAGAGCCTTTTGGTTACTTTTGGGCTCCTTTCAAAAGTGACCCGCTGTAAGAGCGGAACCAATTTAAGCCATCACCCAAATAACGGATATTCACCCCCAAAGCCTACCGCTCAATCGACCGACTCCACCGCGCATTCCACTCCGGCCGCGCCTGGTTCACCTGATCCCAGTCAATCGAAATCGCCGTCTGCAAATAACTGTTCATTGCCTCCACCCGAGCCCGAGTCTTATCCGTGGTCGGCGTAGTAGGATTCGAAGGAATCTGATCCCCCAACTCTAAAGCCGGCGCCTGCGCCTCAGCGGTCAACAAAAATTGCGCCAGTTTCTGCGCCAACTCCGGCTGGTCATTCCGCGCAATCACACACTCCGCCACGTTCAATACCACCGCGCCTTCCTTCGGCTGCGCATACTCCATCGGCACACCCAACAACTGCTGCGTGGTCACCTGCGTCGGCGTCAGCGGAAAGATCGCCGCCTCATCCGTCTGCACCATCTCGGAAATCTTCGCCGAGCTGGCGATGTATTCCAGCACGTTGGGCCCGACGGTTTTCGGCCAGGCCTTGAACCCCGGCTCCACGTTGGTCTCGCTCCCCCCCTGAATCCGGTTGAACATCAGGAAACCATGCAACCCAAATGTGGAGGAGGCCAGGGACTGAAACACCACCTTGTCCTTGAACCGTGGATCCGCCAGGTCCATCCACGATGTCGGCGGCGCCCAGCCCTTTTCCTTGAACATCTTGGCGTTGTAACCCAACCCGGTCACCCCGAGCGTCACCGCAACTGCCTCTTCCTTGATTTTGGCCTTGGCCGGAATCTGATCCAGGGTCGGGTTAGGCGTGAGCTTCTCGCACAACCCCATGGAGATCGCGCGGTACATGATGCCGTCGTCGAGGAACATCACGTGCATCTGCGGGTTGTCCTTGTTGGCCTGCACCTTGGCCAGGATGTCCGACGAGGTGCCCGGCACGATCACTACCTTGACGTTGTTGGCCTTCTCGAACGCAGGCAGCACCTTGTCGGCGTAGACCCGCTCCATGGTGCCGCCGTTCATGCCCAGGTACAGCGTCGGTGCAGCATGGGCCGCCGTGCTCAACAGGGCGAGGGACAGGCAAGACAGCGCAGTACGTTTGATCATGTGCATGAATCTTCCTCTCAGGCTTGGAAACGACGGATGGAAAATGCTTCGATGGGCTGCCGGCTGGCCCCCGTGCAGACGATTTCTGCCAGGGCTTCACCGACCGCAGGGCCGAGCTGGAACCCGGCGCCGGCAAAGCCGAAACCGTGAAGCAGGCCGGGTTGGGTGCTGCTGTCGCCGATCACCGGTTCGTGGTCGGGTAGATAACCTTCGGTGCCACTCCAGGTACGGATCGCCTGGGCACCTTTGAGGAACGGGTACAACTCGCCGGCGTTGCGCAGAATTTCCAGCACCGCCGCTTGTCCCGGGCGGGCCTGTTGCGGGCTCAGGGCAAAGCCGCGACCACCACCGAGGATGCAATTGCCCCGGGCAACCTGCCGCGCATAGATTCCGCCGCCTTCGACGCCGGTACTCACGTCCATCACCACCGGCAACGGCTCGGTCACCAGCATCGCCGGGTGCGCCGAGGTCATCGGCACCGGTTCGCCAAATTGCGCGGCCACGGTACTGGCCCAGGCGCCGGCGCAGTTCAACAGCCAGCGGGCTTGCAGCTGCACACCATTGGCACAGCGCACCTGAAACAGCTGGCCGTCATGTTCAACCTGGGTGACTTCGGTTTGCTCCATCACCCTCGCACCGTGGCGTTGGGCGGCGCGGGCAAAGGCGGGAGAGACCAGGCGCGGATTGGCGTGGCCGTCTTCGGGGCATAACGAGGCGCCGACCGCCACATCACCCACCCACGGAAACCGCGCACGCAGTTGAGCGTGATCCAGCATTTGCAGGCCCAGGCCAAAGCCCCGAGTGGCGTCGGCGTAAGCCTGCAAGGCGGCCAGGTCTTCGTGACTGCGGGCCAGTTTCAAATGCCCGGAGCGCACGTATTCGCCATCGATCCCAATCAGCCCCGGCAAGTCGGACCACAGCTCATGGGCACGTTGCGATAACGGCAACTGATGCAATGGACGACCCTGGCGCCGCACGCCGCCATAATTCACGCCGCTTGAATGCGAACCACAAAAGTCCCGCTCCAGCAGCACCACGCGCCGACCTTTCTGCGCCAGCATCAAGGCGGCTGACGCGCCGACAATCCCGCCGCCCAACACGATCACTTCGCTGTCGATCATGGCTGCACCTCCACGCCAAACGGCAAGGGTTTGATCGGTGCCTGGCCCCGCAGGCGGCCAACGTTTTGAATCTCGCGCCCACTGCGTTCGGCAATGATTTCTGCCGCTGCGAGCCCACACATCCGGCCCTGGCAACGGCCCATGCCAACCCGGCAATGGGCCTTGACCCGGTTCACTTCCCAGTGGCCTTCGTCCACCACCGCGCGTACTTCGCCGACGCTGACTTCTTCACAGCGGCACAAGATCAGTTCATCCGGGGCTTCGGCGGCCCAGTTTTCCGGGAAGGGGAAGGCGGTTTCCAGGCCATGACGAAAGCGTTGGATGCTCGCCAATTGCTGCTCCAGCACCGCCGGCCGGCGAGGGGCGATGGCAATACCGGTGTCTTCCAGCAACGCCAACGCCGCCCGCTCGCCCGCCATTTGCGCCGCATCGGCGCCCATGATTCCGGCACCATCACCCGCTAAATAAACACCCGTGACACTGCTACGCCCAGCCGCATCTCGCTGGGGCAACCAGGCGCGGTTCAATGCATTCCAGGAAAATTCACACCCAAGCAAATCCGCCAATTGGGTCTCGCTGCGCAGGGCATGGGCGAAGGCCACGGCATCACAGGCGATTTCCTGCTGGTCCCAGTGGATGCCCGTCACTCGTTGTTCGCCGTCGATGTGCGACAGCGTTGCACCTTGATGCACCGGGATGCCGTGGGCCGTGAGCCAGGCGCGGTAGTACAAACCTTTTGCCAGGGTCGCCGGCTGGCCGAGCAATGCCGGCAAGGCGCGGCACTGGGCGCTGAACGGCGCGCTGTCGAGCACCGCCACTACCTTGGCCCCGGCCTTGGCGTACTGATACGCCACCAGGTACAGCAACGGTCCGCTGCCGCAAAACGCCACGCGCTCGCCGATGGCGCAGCCTTGATACTTCAGTGCGATTTGCGCCGCGCCAAGGCTGTACACGCCGGGCAGCGTCCAGCCCGGTACCGGCAGGATGCGGTCAGTGGCGCCCGTAGCGACGATGATCTGCGCGTATTCGATGCTTTCGGCGTGGCCGTTGTTGAGCATGTCCAGGCGACCGTTCTCGGCATTCCACACCAGGGTTTCCGGCCGGTAGTCGATCCGGGTTGCCAGCTCATCCATGGTGCGATGCAGCGCCGTCGCCTTGCCCGCTTCAAAGCCATACAACTGCTTCGCCGAGCGCTGGAAGTTCGCCGGTTGGCGCCGATAAATCTGGCCGCCGCCGCGCAGGCTCTCGTCCACCAACACCGGGGTTACGCCATGCTCGAGCAAGGTCCGGGCGGCGGTAATACCCGCCGGGCCTGCGCCCACTATCACCACTGTCTTCATGCCTGGCGCCCCGGATCACGGCGAATCGCCTGGCCGTCTTCCAGCAAGGTCGAACAGGCGCGCACTCGGCGACCGTCCTCAAGCCGCACCCAGCAATCCTGGCAGGCGCCCATCAGGCAGAAACCGGCGCGGCGTTCGGCGCTGAAATCACTGCCCCGCAGGTGCTCGGCGCAGGTCAGTACGGCGGTCAGCAAGGTGTCGCCGAGCAAGCCTGTGGCAGGCTGCCCGTCGAGGGTGAAGGCGAGGGTGGGCCGCTGGGTCTCGGCCAGTCGTTTGAACAGTGCCATCAATGTTTCCCTACCAACACGCGGTCCAGGCCGTAGACCCGGTCCAGCAGAATCATGGCCGCCGCCGTCAAGCCGATCACCAGCGCCGACACGGCCGCCATCATCGGGTCGATGGATTCGGTGGCGTACACGTACATGCGCACCGGCAAGGTCTGGGTGGCCGGCGAGCTGACAAAAATCGACAAAGTGACTTCATCGAAACTGTTGATGAACGCCAGCAACCAGCCGCCGGCCACGCCGGGCAAAATCATCGGCAAGGTGATCTGGCGAAACAGGGTGAAGCGGCTGGCCCCCAGGGATTCGGCAGCCTGTTCGGCGCTGCGATCGATGCCGATGGCGGCGGCCAATACCAGGCGCAACACGTAAGGCGTGATGATCACCACATGGGCCAGCATCAACCAGGTGAAGCTGCCGTTGACGCCCATCATTGCGAACAGCCGCAGCATCGCTACCCCCAGTACCAGGTGCGGAATGATGATCGGCGAGAGGAACAGGGCACTGAAGAAGTTACGGCCGGGGAACTGGTAGCGACTGATTGCCAGGGCCGCCGGTACCGCGATCAAGGTCGCCAAGCTGGCGGCCACGAACGCCAGGACCAGGCTGTTATAGAACGCCTGGATAAAGTCGGCACGTTCGAACACCGCATGAAACCAGCGCAGGGAGAAGCCCGACGTCGGCAGGCTCAAGGTGTTTTCCGGGGTGAAGGCCACCAGGCACACCACCACCAGCGGCGCCAGCATGAACAGCACCACCAGGCCGTGAAAGCCCAGGGCCAAAGGACCGTTTCTGGACATCGTCTTATACTCCCAGGGACTTTTTGTAGCGGCCTTCGACCATGCGGTTCCAGCTCAGCATGATCAGCAAGTTGACCAACAGCAGCACCACCGCGATGGTCGCGCCCATGGGCCAGTTGAGTTCCGAGAGGTATTGGTCGTAGACCACCGTGGCGACCATCTTCAGCCGGCGTCCGCCCAACAGGCCGGGGATCGCGAAGGAGCTGGCGGCCAGGCCGAACACGATCAGGGTGCCGGAGAGCACGCCGGGCATTACCTGCGGCAACACGATCTTGCGCATCACCGTGGCCTGGCTGGCACCCAGGGACAGCGCCGCCTGTTCCGCCGACGGGTCGAGTTTTTGCAGGGAGGTCCACACCGGGATAATCATGAACGGCAGCATCACGTGCACCAGTGCGATGATCACCGCGAACGAGGTGTACAGCAGCTTCACCGGTTTGCCGCCGAGGGCCTGGATCACCTGGTTCACCAGGCCATCGGCACCCAGCAACAGGCTCCAGCCAAAGGCCCGTACCACCACCGAAATCAGCAACGGCGTAAGGATCAGGATCAGGAAGATCGAGCGCCACGGCGTGCCCATGCGGCTGAGGATGTAGGCCTCGGGCACCCCGATCACCACACACAGCAAGGTCACCAGGGCACTGATCCAGAAGGTGCGCCAGAAGATCTCGTAGAAGTAAGAATCGCTGAACAGCGACAGGTAGTGGGCGAAAGTCCACTCATCGGCCTTCACCCCCACCTGGTAATCGAACACGTTGAACGACAGCACCAGCGTCAGGCCCAGGGGCAGGATCAGCAGCCCGAAAAACAACACCAGCGCCGGCAACGACAACAGGTAGCCACGGCTCATGCGTGCACCTCATCGGCGGCCAGTACCCGCAGCAGGCTCGACTCCCAGTCCAGCCCTACCGCCGCGCCGCAACCCAAGGGAGCGCTGCCGTCGTTGCGGCGGACCACGGTCAGCTCGCCGATCCGGGTCTTGATGCGGTACAGCCATTGGCTGCCGAAGAAATAGCTGTCGAGGATCTTGCCTTGCAGGCGCCCTGAGCCGGCGGCCACCAGGTCGATCTTTTCCGGGCGCAGGCTCAGGGTCAGCTCGCCGTTGCCCGGCTCGAAGCGCACTTGCGGGGCGCCGAGTTGATCGAAGTCGCCCGCCAGCAGGTTGGCCTTGCCGACAAAGTCCGAGATAAAGCGCGTGCGCGGGTGTTCATAGAGTTTGTACGGCGCGTCGATCTGGGTGACGCGCCCGGCCTGCATCACCACCACGCGGTCGCTGATGGACAGCGCTTCGGCCTGGTCGTGGGTGACCATCAGGGTGGTGATCCCGACTTCACACTGGATGCGGCGGATTTCGAACTGCATCTCTTCCCGCAGGTTGGCGTCGAGGTTGGAGAGGGGCTCGTCCAGCAGCAACACCGGCGGCTCGATCACCAGGGCGCGGGCCAGGGCCACGCGCTGGCGCTGGCCGCCGGACAGTTCCCGCGGGTAGCGCTCGGCGTGAGGGGCCAGGCGCACCAGTTCCAGCACGGTCTTGACTCTGCTTGCGATCTCGCCGGCGGGCACCTTGCGCATCTTCAGGCCGAAGGCAACGTTGTCGCGCACGCTCATGTGGGGGAACAGCGCGTAGCTCTGGAACACCACGCCCAGGCCACGGCTGGCGGGTTTGGCGTGGGTGATGTCGCGACCATCGAGGACGATCTGCCCACCGGTGACGTCGACGAAGCCGGCGATCATTTGCAAGGTGGTGGTCTTGCCGCAGCCCGAGGGGCCGAGCAGGGACACGAATTCGCCTTTTTCCACCGCAAGATCAGTGGCGACCACCGCGTCGACGGCGCCGTAGCGTTTGCTCAAGGCGTTGAGTTGGAGAAAAGCCATGTCTGCGTTCCACCTTTTTGAGTCGCGTCGAAACGCGCTTTTTTGTTTTGGGCAGATGCGAAAAGGGTGTTGCGGGTGCGTTGGCGCTCGATCTTGAGTCGGCTGCCGTTAGTTGTTCATTTCGCCCCTGTGGACGCAGATTAGGGCGAAAGACTAGGATGGCGGAAGATGGAATTTCACTGGATAGAGTACTTTTTTCAGTTTCATTCACTGATCAGAATTTAGTGTGAGATATCGGCTTATGGATTCCACTGAGCGGAATGAAAGTGTCAAGGAAGTCGGCGCCGGTGGCGTCTCCCGGTTGTTTGCATTACTGCGCATCCTCGGCGCGGCGCCGGACGGTGGTGAACGGGTGACGCAACTGGCGCAGCAGGTCGGGCTGTCGCAACCCACCACCCACCGACTGCTGCGCAGCCTGATGGACGAGGGCATGGTGGAGCAGGATGCGCGCACCAAGCGCTATCGGCTGAGCCTGGAGTTCTTCGCCCTGGCGGCAAATGCAGGCAATACCGGCAACCTGCGGGACCTGGTGCGGCCGAGCATGTTGCGCCTGAGTGCTTCGCTGGGGGATTCATTGTTCCTGCTGGCGCGCAGCGGGTTTGATGCGATCTGCCTGGACCGCAGTGAAGGGCCGTACCCGATCCGTACCTTCACCGGTGACATCGGCGGGCGCGTAGCGCTGGGCGTAGGGCAGGGCAGTTTGGCGATCCTGGCGTTTTTGCCGGAGGAAGAGCGCGAGACGGTGATCCGCTACAACTTGCCACGGCTCAAGGATTTTCACCTGTACGACGAGGTGTTTTTGCGCTCGGAGGTGGAGAGTGTGCGGCGGTTGGGGTATGCGGCGCGCAATACCGGAGTGCTGGAAGGCATGGCCGGGTTGGCGGTGCCGATCCTGGATCGCAATGGGCATGCGGTGGCAGCGTTGAGTGTGGCAACCATCAGTGACCGCCTGGGGCCGGGGCGACTGCCGACGGTGGTGGAGTTGCTCAAACGGGAAGCGGCGGCGATCGGGCCGAAGATCAATCCGTTTGATCCGACGTTGCGCCGGCCTTCGCAGATCTTCGGTGGTTAGCAGTTGTCAGCCACAACAGAGATCAAATGTGGGAGCTGGCTTGCCTGCGATAGCGGTGGGTCAGCCAGCATTGTTGTCACTGATAGACCGCCATCGCAGGCAAGCCAGCTTGTATGGTTAGACTTGTAGGGGTGGTGGGACTAAAAGCCAGCATCTGACTCTAGCCAGTACAGACCGTGGGAGACTTCGCCCCACCCCTTCACCAAAGCGCCGATAAGGAATGCATCGGCCATGACCGACGATAGAAGCAAGCCAGCGCAACGGTGAAGCCCCAACAAGCCCATAAACCCTAACCCGGAGCGTTTTTCATGGCAATGACTGTCTTGCAATCAATCATCGGCGTGGATGTTGCTAAGGCTGAAGTCGTGGTCTGTCACATTGAAACAGACGAATTGAAGATTGTGCCCAACAACAAAACCGAGCTGAGGGCGTGGCTCAAATCTCTACCCGTGGACAGTGCCATCGCGATTGAGGCGACCAATATCTATCACCTGGATACGGTCAATTTGGCTCACGGGATGGGCCATAAGGTTTATGTGATTGATG
Source organism: Pseudomonas sp. TH34 (assembly GCF_016650865.1). Classification (NCBI taxonomy): domain Bacteria; kingdom Pseudomonadati; phylum Pseudomonadota; class Gammaproteobacteria; order Pseudomonadales; family Pseudomonadaceae; genus Pseudomonas; species Pseudomonas sp. TH34. Next base: position 265,043 of record NZ_JAEKFB010000032.1, on the reverse strand, counting down.
GCTACCGCCTTAATCACTACCGCAAAAGCACGGGTGGGCGGGCGAAAACAGACGCCAGCGATGCGCGTTTACTGGCCCGTTATTTGAAAAATGAACAGGCTGATTTACGTGCCTGGAACCCGCCGCCGAAGATCTATACCAAGCTTCAAAGCTTGCTTCGCCGACGGGCAGCGTTGGTGAAAATGCGGGTTGGCCTTAGCCAAAGCTGGGCAGGTGAGCCACTCCTTAAGGCCTCATCAAAAAATGTCTCAGCCTGCCTTGCGAGACATGAACGGCTTATTGAAAAACGGATATTAGATGCCGTCACTGAGGCGGGCCTCTTGCATCAGATCAAACGCTGCCAAGCTGTTGAGGGGATTGGTTTTCTCACTGCGGTGGCGCTCACGATGGCGTTTCAACGAGGCGAGTTTGAAAGTGCCGATGCCTATATCGCGTTCCTGGGAATGGACTTGAGAGTATCTGACTCGGGGCAAATGAGCGGACGTCGCTCACTGAGCAAAAAAGGAGACTCGGAGATCCGTCGATTGCTGCATAACGCGGCGTCAGCAGGTATCAAGTCAAACGCTTGGAAACCGCTCTATGAAGGCTATCTGGGCAGAGGCCTGAAAACGACTCAGGCCTTGGTTATCATCGCTCGCAAGCTGGCGCGTATCGCGTTCTCCCTCATGAAAAACCTAAGCGAATACCAGTCGAAAGCGGTTTTGGGGGCTTCCCCCCAACCATAGAATCTCCCACATTAGATAGTCGCCATCGTTTGAGCGCGCACCGGACTCATCGCCGCCATCGCCACCGAAGTCGCCGCCGTCCTGGTCTCCACCCCCAACTTCACATACACATGCTCCAGATGCTTGTTCACCGTCCTCGGGCTCAGCCCAAGAATGTCGCCAATGTCCCGATTGGTCTTGCCACACGCCACCCAGCGCAACACCTCGACTTCCCGCTCCGTCAGCTGAAACCGCGCCGACAACAACTTATGCGCCGGCTCATCCTCCAGAGTAATCACGCTCGGCTGCGTCGCCGCCCGCGCCGACAACAATATCCGCGACGTCCGCAAATGCGCTGCCACCCGCGCCAGCACTTCATCCGTCTGGATCGGCTTGGTCACGTAGTCACTGCCGCCCACCTCAAACCCCTGCACCACATGCTTGCTGTCGGTCAGCCCGGTCATGAACACCACCGGAATGTCCGCGCTGGCCTGTTGTGCCTTGAGCCGGCGGCAGGTTTCAAAGCCGTCCAGGCCGGGCATCACCGCGTCCAGCAGGATCAAGTCCGGGCGCCGGCGTTGCACGCGGTTCAGCGCGCTGAGGCCGTCCAGCGCCACCAGCACCATGTAGCCGGCGTCGTCCAGGGCGTCGGAGAGCATGGCCAGGTTGTCCGGGGTGTCGTCGACAATCAGCACCACGCCGGGCTCAGCGCTGTGGGTCAAGGCATTCATCTTCGGCCTCCTTCAGGATTCGGTTGAGTTCTTCCAGGCGAAAGCTTTTCAGCAGCGCCCGGAGCTTGTTGATGAACGGTGCGGTGCCTGGGCTTTCCAGCACGATGGCGTCGAGCTTTTCATGCAAACCACGCACATAGCCAATGGCGCTCAGTTCGGCGAGCACCGCGAGTTCTTCAGCACTGGGCAGCACGCCCGGTGTGATGACCGGTGCGACGATCGGCGTCCGGCGGCGCAGCCACTGCAAATCCAGGTGCAGTTGCACGCGCCCAAGCAATTCCGGAGTGCGCACCGGCTTGGCCAGGTAGTCGTTGCAGGCACCGGCGATGCTGCGTTCGCGGTCGTCGGTGAAGGCGTTGGCGGAGATGATGATAATCGGCGCGGCAGACAGCGCATTACGCCGGATCATCCGGCTGGTGGCCCAGCCGTCCATGGTCGGCATCGACAGGTCCATCAGGATCAGGTCCGGCGACAGCAGGGCCACCTGGCGAATCGCCTCCTGGCCGTTGCTGGCCTGGGACACCTCGAAGCCCAAGGGCGTGAGCATGCCGCTGAGCACTTTGCGATGGTCCACATGGTCGTCCACCACCAGAATGCGCCGCCGCTCGCCGTGGTAGCCGATGATGTCGTGTTCAACATGCACCACCGCCTGCGGCACCCGGACCTGGGACAGGAACAGCCGCACCTGGAAGCAGGTGCCCTTGTCCAGTTCGCTGACCACCCGCAATTCGCCGCCCATCAACGAGGTCAGCATGCGCGTGATGGTCAGGCCGAGGCCTACGCCCTTGTCCTGGCGCATCAGGTCGCCGCGTTCGAACGGCTGGAAAATCCGCTCGATCTGTTCGGGGTCAATGCCGATGCCGGTGTCGATGATCTCGAAGTTGGCGGTCTCGCGCATGTAGCTGACCCGCAGGCGCACCTCGCCGCTGTCGGTAAAGTTGATCGCGTTGCCCAGCAGGTTGATCAGGATCTGCCGCACGCGTTTTTCATCGCCGCGCACTACGGCGGGGATCTTGCCCACGCAGTCCAGGCGAAAGCGCAGGCCCTTGTCTTCGGCCTGGGGGGTGAACATTTGCTCCAGGTCGTGGATCAGTTCCGGGAAGGGGATTTCAGTGAGTTCCAGGCGCAGCTTGCCGGCCTCGATCTTGGCCACGTCCAGCAGGCCGTCGATCAGCGACAGCAGGTGCGAGCCGCTGCGCAGGATGGTCGCCAGGGCGTCCTGATGCTGTTCGGGCATGGCACTGTCGCGCTGCAGGATCTGGGTGAAGCCAAGGATGCTATTGAGCGGCGTGCGCAGCTCGTGGGACAGCCCGGTGACGTAGCGACTCTTGGCCGCGTTCGCTGCTTCCGAGGCTTCCTTGGCCTGTTGCAGGGCCTGGTCGGTGAGGCTGTGGGCGGCGATCTCCTGCATCAGCAGCGAGGTTTGCCGGTCGGATTCTTCCTGGGCGACCCGCCGGCTTTCGCGGGTGAGTACCACCCACCAGGCGAGCACGGCGGCCAATACCGAGAGCGTCAGGAAGGCCTTGAAGAACGCCTGGTACAAGGTCTGCGAGTGGGGCAAACCCTGGGCGGCCTGCATGTAGATCAGCGCCAGCGCCCCGGCGAGCATCAGCACCAGCGCCATCAACAATCCGAGGTAGTGCGCCAGTCGGGTATGCAGGCGCGGTACCAACGTCGTCGGCAGCAACCAGCGCAACACGCCTTCGAACTGGCTGGCCAGCCGCGCATGGGGTTTGCAGCGGTCGCCACAGCGCGCGTCCAGTGAGCAGCAGAGCGAGCAGATCGGCGTGCTGTAGGCCGGGCAGAACGCCATGTCGGCGGTTTCGAACGGGTTGCTGCACAGCCCGCAGATCACCAGCCCGCTGCCGGGTTGCGGATGAATCAACTGCGCTTCGCTGCTGCGGGCAATGTAGTAGCGGCCCTTGGTCAGCCATGCCAGCAGCGGCGCCATGACCAGTGCGGTGCCCAGCGCGACGAAGGGCGGCGCGGCCTGGGCCAGGGCGCCGAACAGGCCGAAGTGGGCGAGGATCGACAGCAGCGAGGCAATCAGCATCGAGCCGACGCCCACCGGGTTGATGTCGTAGAGGTGCGCACGCTTGAACTCGATGTGCTTGGGCGACAGGCCCAGGGGCTTGTTGATCACCAGGTCGGCCACCAGGGTGCCGATCCAGGCAATTGCGATATTCGCGTAGAGCCCCAGCACCTGCTCGATCACATCGAACACGCCGAGCTCCATCAGCATCAGCGCAATGGCGACGTTGAACACCAGCCACACCACGCGGCCGGGGTGGCTGTGGGTCACGCGGGCGAAGAAGTTCGACCAGGCCAGGGAGCCGGCGTAGGCGTTGGTCAGGTTGATCTTCATCTGCGAGATGAACACGAACAGCACCATCGCCCCCAGCGCCCATTCGGGAGAGGAGAACACATAGCCGAACGCGACCAGGTACATCTGGGTCGGCTCGGCGGCGCGCTCCATGGGGATTTCATGTTGCAGGGCAAGGAAGGCCAGGAACGCCCCGGCGAACATCTTCAACGCCCCCGGCACGATCCAGCCCGGGCCGGCGCACAACAGCGCGGCCCACCAGCGCTTGCGGTTGGCGCTGGTTTTTTCCGGAAGGAAGCGCAGGTAGTCCACCTGTTCGCCGATTTGCGTGACCAACGACAGCGCCACGGTGCAGGCGGCGCAGAACGACAGCAGGTTGAAGTCACCACCGTCGCTGCTGCGGCCGACGAAGCTGGTCCAGTCGCTGAAGGCCTCGGGGTTTTTCCACAACACGAAGCCATAGGGCAGCACCAGCAGCACCAGCCACAGGGGTTGCGTCCACAGTTGCAGGCGGCTGATCAGCGTTACGCCGTAGGCCACCAGTGGGATCACCAACACTGAACAAATGACATAGGCGATGGCCAGCGGGATATGGAAATACAACTCCAGGGCCAGGGCCATGATCGCCGCTTCCAGGGCGAAGAACAGGAAGGTGAAGCTGGCGTAGATCAGCGAGGTGATGGTGGAGCCGATGTAACCGAAGCCTGCGCCGCGGGTCAGCAGGTCCATGTCCACGCCGTAGCGGGCGGCGTAGTAGCTGATGGGCAGGCCGGTGAGGAAGATGACCAGGCTGATGGCGAGGATCGCCCAGAAGGTGTTGGTAAAGCCGTAGCTCAAGGCCAATACGCCGCCGATGGCCTCCAGCGCCAGAAACGAAACCGCGCCGAGGGCGGTGTTGGCGATGCGCAGTTCCGACCATTTGCGGAAGGACTTTGGGGTGTAGCGCAGGGCGTAGTCTTCCATGGTCTCGTCGGCGACCCAGGAGTTGTAGTCGCGGCGAATCTTGACGATGCGCTGGGTGCCGGGGAGGGGTTGCACGGTGGGTGGCTCCGGGAAGTGGGCTAGGAGGATGAGCAAGTTCCATGCCCTGATTCAAAATGTGGGAGCTGGCTTGCCTGCGATAGCGCTGGGTCAGGCACAGGGGCTTCGACTGACACACCGCTATCGCAGGCAAGCCAGCTCCCACATTGATCGGTGGTGTTTGGGCGGGCGGGATCCTGCTCGAAAATGGTGCGCAACGGCATACGTCAAATGACGTATGCCGTTACGTCAGGCTGCGTATACCCGCCGTGGCCACCTGCCGCCATGCTGAACCCCTCATTGCAGAGGAGTCGCCCCATGGAATCACGATTGATCCGCTCCAAACCGTTGTTGGCCTTATCACTGCTGGCGGCGAGTCTGTTCAGCCATGGCGTCATGGCCGACAACGAAGGCCTGGCGGTGACGCCGACGGAAGTCACCGTCGGCCAGCTGCACTCGGCTACCGGCACCATGGCGATTTCCGAAACCGGTTCGATCCAGGCCGAACGCCTGGCCATCGAGCAGATCAATGCCTCGGGCGGGATCCTCGGGCGGCAGATCAAGGTGATCCAGGAAGACGGCGCGTCCGACTGGCCGACCTTCGCCGAAAAGGCCAAGAAACTGCTGGTCAACGACAAGGTGGCCGCAGTGTTCGGCTGCTGGACCTCGGCCTCACGCAAAGCCGTATTGCCGATCTTCGAAAAAGAAAACGGCCTGCTCTACTACCCGACCTTCTACGAAGGCCTGGAACAGTCGAAAAACGTGATCTACACCGGCCAGGAAGCGACCCAGCAAATCCTCGCCAGCCTCGACTGGATCGCCAAGACCAAGGGCGCCAAAACCTTCTACCTGGTGGGCTCGGACTACATCTGGCCGCGCACCTCGATGAAGATCGCGCGCAAGCACATTGAAAACGTCCTGCACGGCACCGTGGTCGGCGAAGACTACTACCCGCTGGGCAACACCCAGTTCGGTTCGCTGATCAACAAGGTCAAGCTGAAAAAGCCTGACGTGGTGTTCGCCGCCGTGGTGGGCGGCTCCAACGTGGCCTTCTACAAACAACTCAACGCGGCGGGTGTGAATTCATCCAAGCAAACCCTGCTGACCCTGTCGGTGACCGAAGACGAACTGCTGGGCATCGGCGGCGAAAACATGGCCGGCTTCTATGCCTCGATGAAGTACTTCCAGAGCCTCGACAACCCGAACAACAAAGCCTTCGTGGAAGCGTTCAAGGCCAAGTACGGCAAGGACGCAGTGATCGGTGACGTGACCCAGGCGGCCTACCTCGGCCCATGGTTGTGGAAAGCGGCGGTGGAGAAAGCCGGCAGTTTCGACGTGGATAAAGTCGTCGCCGCATCGCCTGGCATCGAGCTGAAAAACGCGCCGGAAGGCTACGTGAAGATCCACGAAAACCATCACCTGTGGAGCAAGTCGCGCATCGGTGAAGTGCAGCCAAACGGGCAGTTCAAGGTGATCTACGAGTCGGATCTGATCGAGCCGAATCCGTTTCCGAAAGGCTATCAATAACCTTTGACGTGTAAACCCGGCTTCTGTGGGAGCTGGGCTTGCCCGCGATGCAGGCGACTCGGTCTTTCAGTGACACCGAGGTGATTCCATCGCAGGCAAGCCCGCTCCCACATAAAGCAGAAGCAGATTGCATTTCAACCTCCCGCTCAGGAGACCATCATCATGGAATGGCTATCGGAATTTGGAGCCATCGCGGCGATGCAGGGGTTCAACGGCTTGTCCGTGTTCTGCGTGCTGTTGCTGATGGCATTGGGACTGGCAATCATCTTCGGCCAGATGGGCGTGATCAACATGGCCCACGGTGAGTTCCTGACCATTGGCGCCTACACCACCTACGTCTGTTCCAGCCTCACCGCGCATTTCGCGCCAAGCTTTCAGCCGTACTACTTTTTCATTGCCATTGCCCTGTCATTCCTCGTCGCCGGCGCCGTCGGCTGGCTGGTGGAGTGGGCAATGATCAGCCGTTTGTACAAGCGGCCCCTGGACACCTTGCTCGCCACCTGGGGGCTGTCCCTGGTGATGCAGCAAACCTTCCGCTCGGTGTTCGGCGCCCGTGAAGTGAGTGCCGAACCGCCTGCCTGGCTGATGGGGTCGGTGAACCTCACCGACGCCATCGAAATCCCGCGCAACGGCCTGTTCATGATGGGCCTGACCCTGCTGCTGACCGGGGCGATTTTTGTCATGCTCTACCGTTCGCGTTGGGGCCTGCAGGTGCGGGCTACTGTGCAAAACCGCTTGATGAGCCGCGCCGTGGGCATCAATACACGCAAGGTCGACCGCATGACCTTCGCCCTCGGTTGCGGCGTGGCGGGCGTGGCCGGTGCGGCCTTCACCACCATCGGCTCCACCGGGCCGACCGCCGGTTCGCAGTACATCGTCGACACCTTCCTGGTCGTCGTATTCGGCGGCGCGCAAAGCCTGTTCGGCACCATTGCCTCGGCGTTCGTGATTGCCCAGACCCAATCGCTGTCGGAGTTTTTCCTCAGTGGCTCGATGGCCAAGGTGCTGACGCTGTCGTCGGTGATCTTGATCCTGATGCTGCGCCCGCAAGGGTTGTTCTCCATCAAAGTGCGCAAGTAGAGGCGAACCGATGAAGGCTCTAGACAAACTGCTGGGCGGCCAGCAAAACCTTATCGGCATCGTGCTGCTGGCGCTGTTGATCCTCGTGGTGTTCCCGCTGACCCTGGATGCGTTTCGCCTGAACATGGTTGGCAAGTACCTGACCTACGCGTTCGTCGCCGTGGGCCTGGTGCTGTGCTGGGGCTATGGCGGGATTCTCAGCCTCGGGCAGGGCGTGTTTTTCGGCGTCGGCGGCTACTGCATGGCGATGTTCCTGAAGCTGGAAGCGTCCGATCCCGAGAGCACCAAGATCCAGTCGACGCCGGGCATTCCGGACTTCATGGACTGGAACCAGATCACCGAACTGCCGTGGCTGTGGCAGCCGTTCCACAGCTTCACCTTCACCCTGTTCGCGGTGATTGCGGTGCCGGTGTTGCTGGCGTTCATCATCGGCATGGCGCTGTTCAAACGGCGGGTGGGCGATGTGTATTTCTCCATCGTCACCCAGGCGATTGCGCTGATCCTCACGGTGCTGATCGTCGGCCAGCAAGGCCTGACCGGTGGCGTCAACGGCATCACCGACCTCAAGACCCTGCTGGGCTGGGACCTGCGCGGTGACGGCGCGAAGATGATCCTGTATTTCATCAACGCCGGGCTGCTGTTTGGCTGCATCTTCATCGGCCGTTTCATCCTCGCCTCGAAGCTGGGCCGGCTGTTGATGGCCATGCGCGACAAGGAAGAGCGGGTACGGTTTTCCGGGTATGACGTGGCCAGCTTCAAGATTTTCGTGTTCTGCGTGGCAGCGGCGTTCTCGGCGATTGGCGGGGCGATGTTTGCCTTGCAGGTGGGCTTTATGTCGCCGTCGTTCGTGGGCATCGTGCCGTCCATCGAGATGGTGATCTTTGCCGCGGTCGGCGGGCGCATGTCACTGCTGGGCGCGGTGTATGGCGCGTTGCTGGTGAACTACGGCAAGACCTACTTTTCCGAATCCTTCCCCGAGCTGTGGCTGTACCTGATGGGCGGGCTGTTTATCGCCGTGGTCATGTACTTCCCCAACGGCCTGGCGGGGTTGTGGGACAGCCATGGTCGCCAGGCCCTGGCCCGACTGTTGCGGCGCAAGCCGGTGGTCAAGGCCGAGCCCGCGAAGATCAAGCCCAAGGCTGAAGCCAAGATCCTGGAGACACAGCCATGACCGCCGTCGGTTTTGAAATGAAAAAGCCCGTGTTGGCCATTGAAGGGCTGACCGTGTCGTTCGATGGCTTCAAGGCTGTCGACAACCTCAACCTGTACATCGACCGCAACGAAGTCCGGGTGGTGATCGGCCCCAACGGCGCCGGCAAAACCACGGTGCTGGACCTGATCTGCGGCAAGACCCGCGCCACCAGCGGCAGCATTCAGTTCGACGGCCAGGAACTGACCAAAATGCGCGAATACAACATCGTGCGCGCCGGGGTAGGGCGCAAGTTCCAGAACCCGTCGATCTACGAAAACCTCACGGTGTTTGAAAATCTCGAGATGTCGTATCCGGCCGGACGCAAGGTGTGGGGGGCGCTGTTTTTCAAGCGCAATGCCCAGGTGATTGCGCGGGTCGAGGAAGTGGCCCGGGAGATCTTCCTCGGTGATTTATTGCAGCAGCAGGCGGACCTGCTGTCCCACGGGCAGAAGCAGTGGCTGGAGATTGGCATGCTGCTGATGCAAGACCCTGAATTGTTGATGCTCGATGAGCCGGTGGCCGGGATGAGCGTCAACGAGCGTGCGCAAACGGCCGAGTTGCTCAAGCGCATTAGCCAGGGGCGCTCGGTGTTGGTGATCGAGCATGACATGGAGTTCGTCAAGAGCATCGCTCACAAGGTCACGGTTTTGCATCAGGGCAAGGTGCTGGCCGAGGGCAGCATGGAGTCGGTGCAGAGCAATCCGAAAGTCATTGAAGTGTATTTGGGCCATTGAGGAGTCGGGCATGTTCAAGATCGACAAACTGTCGTGCGGGTACGGGCAGAGCCAGATTCTTCATGACTTGGAGCTGAACGTGGCCAAGCGTGAGATCGTTGCGGTGATGGGGCGCAACGGGATGGGTAAGACCACGCTGTTCAAGAGCCTGATGGGGATTCTGCCGCAGTGGCAGGGGCAGGTGAGTGTGGATGGGCATGATGTGTCTGCGCTTGAAACCCATGAGCGGGTGGAGCGGGGGATTGCCTATGTGCCGCAGGGGCGGATGATTTTTCCCAGCATGAGTGTGTTGGAGAATATCCAGACGGGGTTGCCGGCGTCAGCTCGGGGCAAGGTGCCTGAGGATTTGTATGCATTGTTTCCGGTGTTGTATGACATGCGTTCGCGCAAGGGTGGGAATTTGTCTGGGGGGCAGCAACAGCAGTTGGCGATTGCCCGGGCGTTGGCGACGAATCCCAAGGTGCTGTTGCTGGATGAGCCGACTGAGGGGATTCAGCCTTCGATCATCAAGGACATTGCTCGTACGCTTAAGGAGATTCGTAATTTGCGGGATTTGACGATTGTTGTTTCTGAGCAGGTGTTGTCGTTTACCTTGGAGATTGCTGATCGGTTTTTGGTGATTGAGAAGGGGAGGTTTGTGATTGAGGAGACTCGGGATCGGGTGGATGAGGCGACTATTAGTCGGTATTTGTCGGTGTGATCTGGTTGAGTACATATCCGTTATTTAGGTAACGGCCGCTTATGGTTTCGCTCTTACAGCGACTCACTTTGGAAAAGCCGGAATGCCGGCCCAGCCCAAAGTAAGCAAAGGGCTCTGCCCCGCCTGTCGGCGCCTCGCTAGGGCTCGGCGTTCCCTCACTCCGGCACTGCTCCGCGGGCCGCCGCGATGGGCCATCCTTGGCCCAGCGCGGCTAAACCGGCGTCCTGCCGGTTTACCCGCTCCGCAATACCTGCGTTCGGCCTCGGGCTTATTGGGGCAGTCAGATCAAAATCAAAAGCAAGAGCACAGCGGCCTCCCGGCCGGCTTGAGTGTTAAAAGCAAAGACAAAATCCAGAGCGAAAGCCAAATCTGAAGCTGATGCAGCTCTGCTTTTCTGTGGGAGCTGGCTTGCCTGCGATGCAGACACCTCGGTTCTTCAGATACACCGAGGTGATGCCATCGCAGGCAAGCCAGCTCCCACATTTGACCGTGCCCGCTTTAGCTTTTGATTTGGCTTCTAAACACTCAAGCCGGCCGGTAGGCCGCTGTGCTCTTGATCTGCTTTTGATCTTGATCTTAGGCGCCCCGTTAAACCACGCTGGCCGAACGCAGGCTTTGGAGCGTGGGTAACCCGGCAGGACGCCGGGTTAGCCGCGCTGGGCCAAGGATGGCCCATCGCGGCGGCCCACGGTCCAAAGCCGGAGTGAGCACACCGAGCCTGGGCGAGGTGCCGAGTGGTGGGGCAAGAGCGTTTTGCTTACTTTTGCGCTGTTCAAAAGTGAGCCGCTGTAAGAGCGGAACCGATATAAGCCATCACCCAAATAATGGATATACACACCGCCCGTCACAGCACCAGCCGAACCTCGGCACACAACCCACCACCATCCCGATTGCTCAAGGTCAACTCCCCACCAATCGCCACCGCCAGCTGCTGGGCAATCGCCAACCCCAACCCAGTCCCCCCAGTGCCACGATTACGCGAACTCTCCACCCGATAAAACGGCTGCATCACCTGCACCAACTCATCCGCCGCAATCCCCGGTCCCCGATCCAGCACCTTGATCGAAAGCTCACCCGCCGCCGTCGACCCCACCTCCAACTGTGCCGCCCCGGCAAACTTCAGCGCGTTATCCACCAGGTTCACCAGCACCCGACGCAACGCATGGGGCCGTGTATCCAAAATCACCGCGCTTTTACCGGTCAAACTCACTTGCTTGTTCATGTCCTGGTAATCAAACACCAGGCTGTCGAGAAACGCATCCAGGTCGATCCGGCAACTGGCCTCGGTGGACCCATGCACACTGCGGGCATACGCCACACCCTCGCGCACCAGATGCTCCATTTCCCCCAGGTCACTCCAGAGCTTCTCCCGATCCACCGAGTCCTCCATAAACTCGGCGCGCAATTTCATGCGGGTAATCGGCGTCTGCAAGTCATGGGAAATCGCCGCCAGAATCTGCATGCGCTCCTTGAGGTACTCGGCAATCCGTTTCTGCATTTCGTTAAACGCCGCCGCCGCATGCGCCACCTCGGTGGGGCCGGTTTCGTCCAGCGGTGTCGGGCGCGCATTCGGGTCGAGGGTTTCCACCGCCCGTGCCAGCCGTGTCAGCGGGCGGATGGCGATGCGCACGGCGATCCAGGTGCACACCAGCAACACCAGCAACTGCAGCACCAGCACCACCGGCAGCCAGAACGCAAACGGGATGGGCTTGGGGTGTACATCAATGGTGATCGGGCTGCCATCGGCCAGGGTCAGGTGCGCCTGGAAGTGTTTTTGCAGGCCGGGGATGTTGCGAAACGTCAGCGGGTAGTGCTCGCCCAGGGCATCGGCAATCGAGGTGGCGGCCATGGGCACGTCGTCGCTGGCCATCGGCTCGCCGGGTTCGCCGGCATTCAGCAGGTAGCGGTAGGCGTTGCGGTCGAGGCGCGGCAGCCAACTGGCGCGCTCGGCGGCAGGCAGGCGGTCGAGGATCGCGATCGACGTCGACACGTCGTTTTCCAGGTTGCCCAGCATCACGCTCCGGGCGCTCATGTAGCGCTCATAGAACTGCGCACTGAACGACAGGGCGTTGGCGCACAGCAGACTGACGATGAAAATAACCGACAGTTGCGCCGCCAGGGTGCGCGGCCAGCGGAACGTGAGGGTCATGCCGAGTCCCCAAGGATTTCCACGGCCAGGGAGAACACATAGCCTTCGCTGCGCACGGTCTTGATGTAGGCCGGTTCGCGGGCGTCGTCCAAAAGGCGCTGGCGCAGGCGGCTGACCAGCAGGTCGATGGAGCGGTCGAACAGGTCCGCGTCCCGGCCCTGGGTCAGGTTCAGCAACTGGTCACGGTTGAGCACCCGTTGCGGATGGTCGAGGAAGACGCGTAACAGGCGGTATTCTGCGCCGCTCAGGGCCACCAGGGTGTTGTCTTCATCCAGCAGATGGCGGGCGGTGGTGTCCAGGCGCCAGCGGCCAAAGCGGATCAGCCGGCCGCTTTCCGTCACCACCAGGTTCGGCGGCAGCATCCGGGTGCGGCGCAGCACGGCGTTGATGCGGGCCAGCAGTTCACGGGCGGCGAAGGGCTTGACCAGGTAATCGTCGGCGCCCATTTCCAGGCCGATGATGCGGTCGGTTTCATCGTTGCGCGCGGTGAGCATCAGGATCGGCGTGGCCTTGTGTTTGCCCACCCGCAGTTCGCGGCACAGCTGCAAACCATCATCGCCCGGCATCATGATATCCAGCACGATCAGGTCCACGGGCGTGGTGTCGAGGAAGCTGCGCATCTGCCGACCGTCGGCCACCACGGTGGTGCGCAGGCCATTCTTTTTCAGGTAGTTGCCCACCAGTTCGCGGATCTCCCGATCGTCATCGACAATCAGAATGTGATCGACGTGATCCATGCTGCCTTCCTCGTTGAATAGTCATTGATGCGCAGTCTAGCCACTGCCGGCGGGCTTGCCTTGTGCCCTTTGTATTGCAGTGTATCTGGCGGTGACGAGATACACATCGACGCAAAAAACCGGGCCTGGCCGACACAATCCGGATACCTCGCAAGGTTCAAATGAGCCCATCGAGGTGATCCGCCTCGGCCCACTTGAAACCCCGAGGAACCGCCCATGACTATCAAAGCTACCTATGCCAGTTGCCTGTTTGCCTTACTCACTGGCCTGAGTGTTGCCGCCCATGCCGAAACCACCGCCAGCCAGCCGGATATCCACCAGGTGGTGTCGATCTCCGAAGAGTCCGGTGGCGCCCTGTGCGGCATCGTCAACTCGCACCTGACCTACCTGGATTCCGAGGGCCAGCGCCACGTTCTCGACTACCGCAAATTTTCCAGCAATTGCCTTGAAGGCAGCTGAGGAGGCCGGCCATGACCCCACTCAACAGCTTTCTCAGCGCCCTGGCGTTTTCCATGGCGGGTGTGGCGGCGGATGTGAATGCCGCCACCGCGAAAAAACTCACCGGCAGTGAAACCTGCTTCCAGAATACGCCGCTGGCGCAAAACGGCGCGGCTCGCAAACGCGACGAAACACCCCCGGCCACGAGGTGACACCCATGAACTTCATCCGATACCTGCGCCGCTCAAAAACCCTGCTGCTGTTGGCACTGGTGGTTGCCTTGGTCGGCGTGCCCAAGGCGGTGAACTACCTGATCAATAACGTCGATGCCGAAAGTTTCAGCCAGTCCGATGAGCGCATGCCGTCCCTCGACGGCGCGGTGGCCTGGCTCAACTCGCCACCGCTGACGGCCGAGGGCCTGAAGGGCAAGGTGGTGCTGGTGGATTTCTGGACCTACGACTGCGTCAACTGCCAGCGCAGCCTGCCGTACGTCAATCAGTGGGCGAAGAAGTACGCCAGGGACGGGTTGGTGGTGATCGGTGTGCACACGCCGGAAAACGCCTACGAGAAAGTCCTGGATAACGTGCGCAGCCAGGTCAAGAAGCTGGACATCCATTACCCGGTGGCCATCGACAACGACTACCGGATCTGGCGTGCTTTCGATAACCAGTATTGGCCGGCCCATTACTTCTTTGATGCCACCGGTAAAGTCCGCTATAGCCATTTCGGTGAAGGCCGTTATGACAATCAGGAGAAGGTCATACAGGCCTTGCTGGAAGAAGCCCGGGCCGCCGGCTCAACGCAAGGGTAGTTTCCAGCGCTCCCGGTAGAGGTCGTACTGCGCCGCCGGCAGTTGCACCAGCACCGGGTTTTCTCGCGGGTTCAGCCAGGCAAACAACGCTTGGATATTTACCGGCTCCATCGCCGTACAGCCCAATGTCCCCGCACTGACGCTGCGCCAGATATGCAGGAAAATACACGAACCGCCATTGGCCGAAGCCGGTGTGTTGTGCTCGACAAAAATCCCCTGACGGTACAGTTGATCCTTGCGCAGCATCTGCTCGGAGCTGGTCCAGTCCTTGTTCACCGTCGAGCTGTCCACCAGGGTGTTGTAGTGGCTGGACAGGCTGTCATCTACGCATTCGCGAGTGGCTGTACTGGCGGTATAGGGCAACCGGGTATCGGCGGTGGGGGCGTAGCCAAAGGCGCTGCCGAGTTTGAAGATACCGGCCGGGGCCTTGCCATCGCCTTCATGCTTGAGGGGCTGCTGGTCGGGGGTGGGCGTCGTAAGGCCGGTACCCCACGCCATGCCGTTTTTACCGACCACGATGGCAAAGGGTTCGCCGACTTTCTGAAAGCCTTGCCCATGCCGCTCATAGCGTTGTGCGGTGCCCTGGAGGGCGTTCCAGTCCGGGGTGGTGACCACGATCAGTTGCCGGCTGTCGTCGGGGATTTGCGCGAGCGCCACGTTTGAAAGCAGCGTCAGGAGCGCCGCGCAGGTTTTGATGAGCGTGTTCAACGTCGTTCAGTCCTTGAAAAGAGGGAAACCTCAAACGCTAGTTTTTGCCCCGGGCTTTATCAAGCTGAAGCTGTGTTGCGATGTTACCGCAGCGGCTCGATAGGGAAGTCCATCGGCTCGGCCCGCACCGGATTGCGGCTGTAGGTGAAGTGCCACCATTCGCCGGCGTAACCGATAAAGCCTTCCTTGGCCATTGCCGCGCTCAACCGTTGGCGATTCTGGCGTGCCGCCTGGCTGATGTGGGGGCTGTCGGTATGGGCCATTTCGTCGAAGCAATCAAAACCGGTGCCCATGTCCAGGCCTCCATCGGGCAGGCGTCGACCGTAACCGGCGGTGCAATCCACCGCCGCGGTGTCGGCGCTCCAGGCCTGGGCTGGCAGTGCATCGGGGCCGGTCAGGGTCACGTCGACTGCCGCGCCTCGGGAGTGGTTGGAAACCTTGGCCACATAGCCCAGGCGCCAGAAATCCTGCTTGTTCACTCGGGGATAGAACTCGGCCTTGGCCGGGTCGCCCGGCAGGCTGGCGAAGCGGCCCATGTTCGCCACGGCACGGCTGGGGCGATAGCAGTCGAATACCTTCAAGCCGTAACCCTGCCTGGCCAACTCGGCCTGGACCCGCACCAGGGCCTTTGCCGCGTCGGCAGACAGCACGCATTCGGCAGCGTTGTAGCCGTCCAGTGGCGCACCGGTGAAGTTATGGGGGCTGGCGTAGCGAATGTCCTGCGCGATGCTCGGATCGAGGCTTCGCAGGTAAACCATGTTGGCTGGCATTGGCGTGTCTGCCGCTGCCGGCGCGGCGAGCACCAGGAGGCTAAGGGCGGCAACTGCGGGGAAAGAGTAGGGCATGGGCGGCCGGGCTCGGGCGGTGGCTTAAGCGCGCCACACTAGCAATGCCCGGCCCATGCCGCCAGTGCTAGGGCGTGGCGTTGGGCACAAACGCCACGCTGCCACCGTCACGCTTGTGGAACAACCGTTCGCCATTGTCCGGTTGGGTCGTGATGACCTGATGATCGTTGCCCAGATAGGCCAGCGGCGTCGGGTCATCCTTGGTGTACTGCGCGACAATAATCGTGCGCTTGGGATCAAAGGTGCGGCCGCTGGTTTTTTCCAGCCAGGCCATGAACGCCGCACTGTCGCCCTGGCGTGGAAAATCCTGGGTTTCGGCGACGTAGTAGAACGGCGTCCCGTGGTTTTGCAGGTACATTGGCACCTTGTTGTCGACTTCCACCATCACCATCTGCCACTCGTTCCATGGCGCGCTTTTCACCGCCTGCGCTTGAACGTCATCGGCGAAACGGGTCACGCCGCCGTTGCCATTGGTCCATGGATACACCACCCCGAGGACCAGCAGCATCACGCCGGCGGCGATGCCGAACCCACGGTACCAACCCCGGCCGACCGTGCCTTTGCCGGCGATACGCTCACTGACCCACCACGCCGCCAGCAACTGCGCGAACGGCACCAGCGGCAGCACGTAGTAACTGCGTCGGCTGCCACTGGCGGTGAAGAACACAAACAGCAGGCCCAAGCCCCACACCAGCCAGCGGGTGTTGGGCGGGGTGTCGCGCCAATGCCGCACGGCGAGCCACAGGCCGAGGATCCAGCACGGGGCCCAGGGCAAGGTGTAGGCCGGGAGGTAGATCAGGTAGGTGTAGATCGGCCCCATATGGTCAAACGGGTCGAAGAAGCGCACCACATTTTCCCGGAATACCAGTTCCAGGCCGCTTTCACCGTAGGTCGGTGCGCCGTAGAGATGGGACAGTACAAACGGAACCGAGTAGAACGCCCCGGCGATAACCACGGCCAACACCAGCCGCAGGTTGAGATGACGCTTGTAGCGCTGTTCGCTGAGCAAGTGCGGCAACAGCACCAGGCCCGGCAGTACAAAGCCGATCAACCCCTTGAACAGCGACGTCGCGGCCAGCAACAGGAAGAACACGGTGTAGCGCCCCAGACGCGTATCGTCCGGCCCGCGCCAATACCACCACACCGCCGCCAGCACGCCGCACACGGTCAGCACGTCCGCCGTGGCGACCCGGGCCCAGAAGATGAAGTAGAAGGTGGTCGCAAGCATCCAGCCGGCAATCAGGCCAGTGCCTTTGCGAAATAGCCGCTCGCCGATCAGGTACACCAGCCAGATGCTCAGCCACGCTGAGATGACCGAAGACAGGCGCAAGGACCACGGCCCCAGCCCCCCCATCAGGTTGGCAAAGCCGGTGATCAGCCAGTACGACGGCAGGGGTTTGTCGTAGTAGGGGGTGCCTTTGAGGTACGGGTCGAAGTAGTCGCCGCTTTGCAGCATCTGCAGGGTGATGTTCGCCCAGCGGGTTTCCGGGCCCCACAGGTCGCGGGCGCCCAGGCCCAACAGCAAGATCGCGGCGGACACGCCAAGGAGCAACAACAGGGCGCCGCGTTCGGTTTTCCAGAAGGTCATGGAGCAGTTCCGATGTGGGATGAGTGTTTAATGGGTCACCCCACATTAGTGCGGCTGTGTTACGGCAATGGCGGGTAGATGATGATCTCCAGGTCACCCTTGTAATAACGCTTGCCCCCCAGCGGCAGCTGGCCGGCTTCGCGCATTTCGCTGGTGCTCCTGACCCGCATCATCACGCCCACCGGGCCTTGCTGGCGCGCCTGCTTGAGCCAGGCTTGAACGCTGTCCAGATCCACCTTGCGGTGCATCGAGTCAGCGTATTGCAGGCCGTAGCGCAGTTCGCCTTCGGTGTTGTAGAGCGTCACTTCGGGCCGGCGCAGGCGCCATGCCAAGGCAGACGCCGACTCCAGTTCGTTGCTCAGCAGCGCATGGGTCTGTTGCAGCTCGTCCAGGTGCTGGAGCACGAACTGGTCAGGCATCTGGTTATCTTCGACCACCGCCGGCATGCCGGCGGGCAACAGCGCCACCAGCAGGCCAATGCCCAAGGCCGGCATCGCCCACAGCGCCAGCGGGCGGAACGCTTGCAGCAGGTTGGCGAGCATCCAGCCCATCAGCACGATGAACGTCAGGGACAGGTTGAACATCTCGCTGTGGCTGTTGCCGTACAACGGCCTGTCGATTTGCAGGTAGATCAGCGTCACCATTGCCGCGAGGCCGATGCCCAGGTTGAGCAGGCCATTGACGCGCAGCGTGCGGGTGCGGGCGTTGGCCAGCAGGTCGATCAACGCATGGCCCATCAGCAGCGCCATCGGCAGCAGGCACGGCATGATGTAGGTCGGCAACTTGCCGTTGCTCAGGCTGAAAAAGCCCAGGGGCAGCAGTATCCACAGCGCGAGGAAGACGATGGCCGGTTGGCCCTTGTCCTTCCAGGTCTTGCACAGCGTTGCTGGCAGCAGCGCCGCCCACGGCAGGCATGACACCACCATCAGCGGCAGGTAGAACCACCACGGCCGGGCATGTTGGGCGTTGTCGGAGGCAAACCGGCGGATGTGTTCGTGCCAGAAAAAGAAGCGCCAGAAGTCCGGCTCCTGCAGGTGGACCGTCAGTACCCACGGCAGGCATACCACTGCCGCCACCAGAATCGCCAGCGGGCCGTAGCGCAGCAGTTCGCCCAAGCGACGCTGCCAGAGCATGTACGGCAAGGCGATCAGCACCGGCAGCAACCACGCCAGGAAACCCTTGGTCATGAAGCCCATGCCGCAGGCCACACCCAGCAATGCCCAGCTCGCGAGGCGGGCACGTGGGTTGGCGCTGTCGAGGGCGAACCACAGGGCTGCCAGGCTCAGGTTGACCCAGAAGGTGAATTGCGGGTCCAGGTTGGAGTAACCGGCTTGCCCGGCCACCAGGCCGAAGCTCATATAAAGCAGTGCGCAGGCAAAACTCTTGCGCGGGTCGTTCCACAGCCGGCGGGCGATCAGGTAGGCGAGCATGACGCTCAGGCCCGTGGTCAGCGCGGAGGCGATGCGCACACCGAACAGGTTTTCACCCAATATCGCCTGGCCCAGCGCGATCAGCCAGTAGCCGGCGGCAGGTTTTTCGAAATAGCGCACGCCCATGAAGTGCGGGGCCACCCAGTTGCCGCTCATGATCATTTCCTGGCTGATCTGGGCGTAGCGGGTTTCGTCAGGAATCCATAGGCCATGCAGGCCCAGTGGCAGCAGATAGAACATCACGAATGCCAGTAGCAATACGGGCAATGGTTTAAGGCGGGTCATGGCTATTACACTCTCAAGCAGTATTGACGGTGGATCAGCGCGAGCGCTGGATCAGCCATGCGCGAGGGGTGGAGGATGGTCTTGGTCGGGTAAAAATGCGGCACAGAACGTTATTCCTTAAACAGTCTGTTAGTGGGCGCGGAATTGAATGTCCGTCTGCCCCAGTCAAGCTCGTTAAACGTGTGTCGTCCAATGAGTCATCGAAAGTCATGATCATGCAGTTAACGTCTAAATGATTAGTTAGCTATGAATAGCACCCAAGTAAATACGAATTAAAACCATGAAAGATCTCATGCCTTGGCTGTCTTTTCGCTGAACAAACTTGAATGCTCAATGTAAATAAGTGTTCAAAGTTGCTTTAGAGCGGCGGCCCAGTCTTTGGTGTTCATAATACCCAGCGCCTTAAACTTGCCATTGGGCAGAAGCTTGACGAACAACGCACTGCCGTATTCGGCATGCGCGGCGTGTTCGAAGCCCAGCGCTTCTTCAAAGTCGCTGATACAGGCGCTGTGGGTGATCAGCAACAAGTTGCGATTTGCGAGCTTGTGAGGACGCAGTTCCTCGGCGATGGCGGGGCCGCAGATAGCCAATGGGCCGGGTGACAATTCGGATTTTCCGAACATGAACAGCGAGGTCTGCGCCGTACGCGTGGTGGGGCTGCTCAGTACGTCGGTGTTTTCCATGCCCAGGGTCTGAAAGGCCTTGCCGGTGGCGGCGGCGGTGACCGTACCGCTGATGGTCAAGCCGTCAGCGGGGCCCAGGCAGGGGTTGTTGGAGCGGTCGCAGCGTTCTTCATGACGCACCAGCACCACCAGGTCACCGTTGCGCCAGGCTTCTACGGTTCCAGAGGTGAGCAGGCGATGGCCCACGCCCAGGTCCAAGGGCGATCGTGGCCACCAGATAAATGCGACCACTGCCAGGCTGACCACTACAGCGCAGGCCAGACCCAACCATAGTTTGTTCAACTGTTTTACAGATGCCCAGCGTGAGCGGGGCTTACTCAGAGACAGGTCAACCACACTATTCACCATTGGTAACTTCCAGGCGTAATCCGGTAACTGGCAGCGGCAAGTTAGGCAAGCGCCAAGTGAGTAGCGCTGATGCAGGAATGTGCAAAAGCGTGTCACAGGGGCGCTGTCTTTTTGCTGAACATACCGATATAAAAATTTGTTCACTTGCACTAACGGGCGTTTGAAAATAACAGGCCTGTTATCTGCTCATGGGCGGCAATTTAAAGTGCGGCAGGTGGCAGCCGAGTGAAATCAATGTGAAAAATTTGCGGCGGTCATGGGGCGCTCCTTTTGCCCACGGTTGTGACATAAAAATGTGACAACCGTTATTCTCGGCCTCAGTCCAGAGGCAGGTGGGGAAGGGTGATGCTGCAGGTACAAGGGGTGTTTAAAAGCTATGGCACGCCGCAGGGGCCGTTGGCCGTGCTGGCGGGTGTCGACCTGTACCTCGGAGAGCGTAGCAGTCTTGCGCTGATGGGCGAGTCCGGGAGCGGAAAAAGTACCTTGCTCCACCTGGTGGCCGGGCTCGATCAGGTCGACCGTGGCCGCATCCAGGTCGGCGATCAGCGCCTGGACCAGATGAGCGAAGCGCAGTTGGCCCACTGGCGGCGTACCGAGATCGGCCTGGTGTTCCAGCAGTTCAACCTGATCGGCAGCCTGCGAGTCGAAGACAACCTGGCATTCCAGGCACGCCTGGCCGGGCGCCTCGATCCGGCATGGCAAGCACAGCTGGTGGAACGCCTGGGCCTCGGGGATTTGCTCAAGCGTTACCCCGAACAACTGTCCGGCGGCCAGCAGCAACGGGTGGCGGTGGGGCGAGCCCTGGCGTCGCGGCCTGGCTTGTTGCTGGCGGACGAACCCACCGGCAACCTCGATGAAGCCACCAGCGATGAAGTACTGCAATTGCTGCTGGACCTGCTGCGGGACAGCCCCACCAGTTTGTTGATGGTGACTCACAGTCCGCGCATCGCGGCGCGCCTGGACCAGCAGGTGGTATTGCACCGCGGCCAGGTACTCGCAGCGGACGCCCGCTGAAATGCGTGTCTTCTATTGGACACTGCGCGCGCTGCTCAGCCATTGGCGTCGCCACCCCGTGCAGTTCTTCAGCGTACTCACCGGCCTGTGGCTGGCCACTGCGCTGTTGACCGGTGTGCAAGCTCTCAATAGCCAGGCGCGGGACAGCTATGCCCGGGCCAGCCAACTGATCGGCGGTGAACCCCAGGCCAGCCTCAGTGCGCCGGACGGTGCCAGTTTCCCCCAGGCGCTGTTTGCCGAGCTGCGTCGCGCGGGTTGGCCGGTGTCGCCGATGGTGCAGGGCCGCGTGACGCTCAAGGGGCATGAAGACCAGCGCTTGCAAGTGATGGGCATCGACCCGGTGTCGTTGCCCGGCGGTGGTGCGGTGGCCGGCCAGACCCTGGACCGGGCGCAGATGGTCGCCTTCTTCAACCCGCCGGGACGCACCTGGATCGCTCCGCAGACCTTGCAGGCGCTGGGCCTGAAAGAGGGCGACCAGCCGCTGACGGCCGCCGGGCTGGCCCTGCCGCCGCTGCATGTACAACCGGACATGGCCCCCGGCGTATTGCTGACCGATATCGGCTTCGCCCAACCGCTGCTGGACATGCCCCAGCGCCTGTCGCGGTTGCTGCTGGACAAGGCCTTTGCCGCCGCGCATCCCGCTTTGCCGCTGGCACTGGGCGCGCAACTGCAACTCAAGCAGGCCGAGGAAAACAACCTCGCGCGCCTCACTGAAAGCTTCCACCTGAACCTCGATGCGCTGGGCTTTTTGTCCTTCGTGGTGGGTCTGTTTATCGTGCACGCCGCGATCGGCCTGGCCCTGGAACAACGGCGCGGCCTGCTGCGAACCTTGCGTGCGTGCGGGGTGAGCGCGCGAATGCTGATCCTCAGCCTGGCGGTTGAACTGGGTGGCATGGCCGTGCTTGGCGGGCTGGTGGGCGTGGCCAGCGGGTACTTGTTGGCCAGCCTGTTGCTGCCGGACGTGGCCGCCAGTTTGCGCGGCTTGTACGGCGCCGAAGTGCCTGGCCAACTGAGCCTTAGCCCGCTGTGGTGGCTGAGTGGATTGGGCCTGGGTTTGCTTGGCGCGTTGCTCGCCGGGGCCAGCAGTTTGTGGCGAGCATCGCGTTTGCCATTGTTGGCGTTGGCCAATGCCCAGGCCTGGCATCAGGCCCATGGGCGCTGGCTGCGAAGCCAAGGCTGGGTGGCGGGTGCTGCCTTGCTGATCGCAATCCTGGCCCTGGTGTTTGGCGATAGCCTGGCCAGCGGTTTTGTCTTGATGGCGGCCTTGTTGCTGGGCGCTGCGCTGGGCTTGCCGGTGGTGCTCAATGGCGTGCTCAAAGCGGTGCTGGGGCGCAGCCGTTCGGTGTTGGGGCAATGGTTTCTCGCCGATTGCCGCCAGCAGTTGCCAGCCCTGAGCCTGGCGCTGATGGCCTTGCTGCTGGCGTTGGCCGCCAATATCGGCGCGGGCTCGATGACCTCGGGCTTTCGCCAGACCTTCAACAACTGGCTGGAACAGCGCCTGACCGCCGAGCTGTACCTCAACCCGCAAAACCCGGCCCAGGCTGACGCGCTGCAAACCTGGCTGGTGCAGCAGCCACTGGTGCAGGCGGTACTGCCCACCTGGCAGGTTGCGGTGCAACTGCAAGGTTGGCCGGCGGACCTGTTCGGCGTGGTCGACGACCCGACTTATCGCCAGCATTGGCCGTTGCTGGAGGCGGCAACGGACCCATGGGGCCAGTTGCTGCAGGACGACGCCCTGATGCTCAGCGAGCAAATGGCACGCAGGCTCAAGGTGCGGCTGGGTGATGTCATCAACATTCCCACCCCTCAAGGTCCATGGTCGCCCAAGGTGGTGGGGATTTACGCCGATTACGGCAACCCCAAGGGCCATCTGCTGGTGAACGCGCGGCACCTGTTGCAGCACTGGCCAGGATTATCACCGGCACGTTTCAACCTGCGAGTACTGCCTGGCAATGTACCGCCACTGGTGCGTGAAGTGCAGAACCGGTTCGCCCTGGAAGACAGCCGCATCGTCGACCAGCAGCAGCTCAAGGGCTGGTCGAGCCAGGTCTTCGAACGGACTTTTGCCGCCACCGCCGGCCTCAACAGCCTGACCCTGGGGGTGGCCGGCGTGGCGCTGTTCATCAGCCTGCTGACCCAGAGCCAAAGCCGGCTTGGCCAGTTGGCGCCGTTGTGGGCGCTGGGCGTCACACGCCGCCAATTGATGCTGCTCAACCTCGGCCAAACCTGGCTGCTGGCGGTGCTGACCCTGGTGCTGGCGTTGCCCTTGGGGTTGTTGCTGGCGTGGTGCCTGGATGTGGTGATCAACGTCCAGGCCTTTGGCTGGCGCCTGCCGTTGCAGGTATTCCCGTGGCAACTGGCGCAACTGCTGGGCCTGGCGATGTTGGCCACCTTGCTGGCTTCGGCGTGGCCGCTGTGGCAGTTGTACCGCAGTCGCCCGGCGGATTTGCTGAGGACCTTTGCCAATGAAGATTAAGTACCTGCTATGGGCAACCTTCCTGCTGCTCGGCGCCTGCGACAAACCGCCAGCGTCTGAAGAAAGCTTCGCCGGGCTGGGCAGCCAGGCGGCGGACTTTGCCCAGGTGGTGCCCGGCAAAGTCTTCAGCTTTCCCGAGGACCACGGCCCCCATGACGGCTATCGCATTGAATGGTGGTACCTCACCGCTAACCTCAAGGACGCCGAGGGCAATGCCTACGGCGTGCAATGGACGCTGTTTCGCAACGCCCTCAAGGCCGGGCCGACGCAACCGGGCTGGCACGACTCGACGGTCTGGCTCGGCCACGCCGCCGTCACTTCGGCCACTCACCACTACGCTGCCGAACGCTATGCCCGTGGCGGCGTGGGGCAGGCGGGGGCCCAGGCGGTGCCGTTCAATGCCTGGATCGATGACTGGAATTTCGCCACCCGCCCTGGTGCAACCAGCCCCTTGGCGGACATGCAGTTGAAGGCCGCCGGCGAGCATTTCAATTACGACCTGCACCTGACCTCCAGCCGTCCATTGGTGCTCCAGGGCGATAACGGCTACAGCCGCAAGTCCGACCAGGGCCAGGCATCGTACTACTACAGCCAGCCGTTTTTTCAGGCGGATGGCCGCGTGACCATCGACGGCAAACCTTATCAAGTCACCGGCACCGCCTGGCTCGACCGCGAATGGAGCAGCCAGCCCCTGACCGCCAGCCAGACTGGCTGGGACTGGTTCTCCCTGCACCTGGACAGCGGCGAGCAGCTGATGCTGTTTCGGGTGCGGCAGACAGACGGACCGTCCTACCTGACCGGCACCTGGATCGACAAAGAGGGCCACACACAGACCCTGCACAACCAGGATATTCAACTGACGCCGCTGGGCACGACTGCCATTGATGGGCGCAGCATTCCCACCCAGTGGTCATTGAAGATCCCGGGCAAACATCTGGATATCACCACGGAAGCGGTCAACCCGAAAGCCTGGATGAACCTGAGCATTCCTTACTGGGAAGGGCCGGTGAAATTTCAGGGTGGGGTGGGGTACCTGGAGATGACGGGGTATTAATTGTAAGAATCGGCTTACAAAATACTGGACATGTATACAGTAATTAATTAGATTCCATCCCAGGTGACCGGATGTCACCGGTTACCTGAGCTTCAATTTTTTAACTATGGATGGATAAAAAATGAAATCTAAAAAAGCCTTTGTATTGGGCGCGGCCATGATGGCTGCCAGCTTCGTTTCGGCCTTTGCCCTGGCCGAGCAATACCCGTCGCAGAGCAGTGTGCATCTGAGCGAAAAAAGCTTGAGTGCAGCGGTCAAGAGTGCCCTGAAATCCGGTGGCAAGGTGCAGGCCTCCGCGTCTTCGGCGCAGGTGCTGGACAAGCTCAAGGCTGCACAAAAAACCAAGACCGTCGGTGTGCAAAAGAAGGCTGCCAGCGTCGCGAAGCCTTCTGAAAGTGTGCAGATTTCGCCGGTGAGCCGGCTGGTAAAACCGGCCAAGGCGCCTGCTGCCCAGGCCGCGTTTGTACCGCTGTGCGACAGCCTCGATATTAACGTTGGTTACAGCTATGAAGGCTTGCAGAGCGGTGAATCAAAGTGCTTCCACTTTAATGTGCCCGCCAAGGCCAAGGTGCAGATCTACCTCGCAGGTCAGCAGCCGGGGACCGAAATGGCCCTGACGCTGTTCCAGGACGACGGGCAGAACAACCTGACGGCACTGATCACTTCTGATAACCCGGGCAACAGCGATGAAGTCATCAGCGGCATGCTTGAAGCCGGGGACTACTACTGGTTCCTGGAGGCCAAGGTTGCCGACGGTTCGGCCTTCGACTTCGGCGCGATCGTCAACACAGCGATTGACGCCTACGAGCCCAACGACACACCGGAAACGGCGTTCGCCTTGCCGGACCGCTTGAACTACCTGACGGGCAACCTCGACAGCCCGGATGACGTTGACTACTTCGACTTCGCCGCCGTACGCGGACAGGGTGTCAGCCTGTTCCTCGGTGATGACGATAAGGGCGTGCGCAATCAGTGGATCTTCGAGTACTTCAACGGCAGCGCCTGGGTCAACATTCCGGGTGGCTCGACGGCGACCTTTCCAAGCCGGGCGCCAGGCTTTGTCTATAAGGCGCGCGTGCGGGCCAACCCCGCTGAGGCGTGGGATGCCAAGTCCGAGTACAAGCTGACGTTCGGTTCGAGTCCGCGCCTGGCGGACTCCGATGCGAGGGGCGGAACGGTGACCCGAATCCCGGTGGGCATCGCACCTCTGGCGACCCAGGCCGGTCGTCTCATGACCTGGAGAACCGAATGGAAAGACAGCACGGGTGCACCGTTGGTGGGGGTCACTTCACAGCTCAAGGTCGACAAGCGGTTTGTTCCGGGTCCGGACTTTAACTGGACGGTATTCTCGGACGTCACCGACAGTGCCGGCAAAACATCCGGAAGCGCGGAGTTGGGCGGTTGTGTGGGTGATTATCGTGCCCAGTACTACGACAGCAGCACGGGCGTGAAGTACCTCTGGGACACCTGGTACAACGTTGGCGGCTGGCGCATCGACCTCAAGGAACTGCCGAATGTCGGCGTCGGTGGCGATAACGTTCCCTATGTGAGCCTGGGGCATATCTGCAGCCAGGACATCATTGGCCGATAACCGGCGTATAAGAGCCCTCTGAAATGTAAACGCCCCACCTAGGTGGGGCGTTTTTTATTGGCCTTTTTTTGGTTCGGGCGCTTGTGGTTCCCAATGCAGGGTGCCGAACAGGTAGTCCATCAGCGGCAGGACGATATTGAAATTGCGTCCCTGCATGAGTTCGCGGCGGTGATGCAGGGCGTGCAGGTGGTGCATCTGGCGGATCCACGGCAGGCGGGCCACGGGGTGGTTGGGGGGCAGGTGTTCGCAGGCGTGGAAGAATTCATAGAGCAGGTAGCCGAGGATCATGCAGCCGGCGAACAGGCCGGCGACGTTGGGGTTGAGGTGTTTGAGCAGCCACCAGGCGGGGAGGGTAACGGCCAGGCTGTGGAGCAGGATGAGCCAGGCGGGGAACAGGATGACGCGCCAGTCTTGCGGGCTGTCGTAGGTCATGTGGCCTGGGGTGAAGAAGCTGTGGTGGTCGCCGGTGTGGCGGGCGTAGAACAGGCGGGCGAAGGGGTGTTTGTGGTGGCCCAGGTGGCGGTGGACGAGGTAGATGCACAGGTTGAAGACGATCAGGGTGAAGGGGATGGTCAGCCATTCCAGGGGTTGGATTTGTTGGGTGGTTGACCAGAACAGGGTGATGCAGAGGAGGCCGTAGCCGAGGACGAAACCGGCGTGGAGCCATGGGTTGTAGTGGGGGGTGATGCTTGTGCGGTAGGCGGCGCGGAAGGCCTCGGTGGGGTGGGTCATTGGGGGGCGCTCGGTGTTGTTTTTGTTGGGGGGTGAGCTTAGTTGGGATTGGGGGGATTGCTTGGCTTCGCGGGGGGATTACTGTGATTCCTGTGTACATATCCGTTTTCTTCGGTAACGGCCGCTTATGGTTCCGCTCTTACAGCGGGTCACTTTTGGCAAACGCCCGGAATGCCGGCCCAGCCAAAAGTAACCAAAAGGTCTTTGCCCCACCACTCGGTGCCTCGCCTAGGCTCGGCATGCCCGCACTCTGGCCATCGTGGTTGATGGGGCCCGCAGATCAAGATCAAAGGCACGCAGCCTCGCTGGCGCTCGACAGCTGCTACGGGCGGGGTGGCTCTGCTTTTCTGTGGGAGCTGGCTTGCCTGCGATGCAGACACCTCGGTGCATCAGGTACACCCAGTTGATGCTATCGCAGGCAAGCCTGCTCCCACATTTGACCGTGCCCGCTTTTGATCTTGATTTTGATCTTAGGCGCCCTGTTAAACCACGCTGGCCGCTGTAAGAGCGGAACCCTAGGCGCCGTTACCCAAATAACGGATATACACCCCAACCCAGCCTACACCTGCGACAGCAACAACCCCTCAAACTCAACCTGAACCCGCGCCTGATCACAATGCGCCACATTAAACCGCATAAAATCCCGCAACCCCGGCTCATACCCAAACAACGCCCCCGGCGCCAATACCATCCCGCGTTTCAACCCGGCTTCCGCCAAGCGCTCACCATTAACCCCCGCCGGCAACCGCGCCCAGATAAACATCCCCCCTCAAACCCCATCGGCAACTCACACCCACAACGCCGCAGCCACTGTTCAACCCGCCCCCCGGCCTCCAGCAGCCGCTGAACCATGCGCTTGCGATGCCTGGCATACCCGCCCTCACTCAACAGCCGATACACAATCTGCTCAAACAACTCCGACGTAATCCCGCCGCTCATCAACTTCATATTGGTCAAATTCGCCGCCAACTGCGGCGCCGCCACCACATAACTGACCCGCGCATTCGCCGTCAGCACCTTCGAAAACCCCGACAGATACGTCACCTGCTCCAACCCCGCCAACGTCGCCAAACGCGGCGGCGGGTTGGGGTGCAAATCCCCGTAAAGATCATCCTCGACGATATGGCAGCGATACTCCCGGGCCAGCTGCAACAACCGAAACGCCTGGCTCGGACTAAACGAATGCCCGGTCGGGTTATGCAACACACTGGTGGTCAGATACAGACTGGGACGATGCTCCGCCAGCAACTGCTCCAGCGCGACAAAATCAAACCCGTCAGGCCGGCGCGCAATCGTCACCACCTTGACCCCATGCAACGCCAGGTTCGCGTGGAAGTTGAAATAACACGGCGAATCCAGCAGCACCGTGTCCCCAGTACGCGTCAGCAGGCGCATGAGCATGTCCAGGCCTTGCACGGTGTTGGGTGTGGTAATGATCTGCTCTACCGGCACCGACAACCCTTCACCATGGAGCTTCTGCTGCAACGCCTGGCGCAACGGCAGCAGGCCCGCCGGGGTGCCCAGCCCGGCGATGCGCAACGTGGGGGCACGCACGGCGCTGCGCATGGCCTGGCGCAACACGTCGGAATCCAGCCAGTCTTCCGGCAGGTGGCCGCCGCCGGGGCGCAGGTCGCCCTGGGCCATGGCCAGGGGGCGGCGCAGTACGCTGAGCAGGTCCTGGGGCAGCAAGTCGACCCAGGTGCTGGACGACGGCTGCGCCAGGCTGCTGGCGACAAAGTGCCCGCGGCCCTGGCTGGAGGTCAGCAGGTGGCGCCCGCGCAGACGATCCAGCGCTTCATTCACGGTGAATTTTCCGACGCCCAACAAGGCCCCCAACTCCCGCACCGACGGCAGTTTGCTGCCGGCTGCCAACTCGCCTTGCTCAATTGCATGGGCCAGGGCATCGACGATCTGCTGCACCTTCGGCGCTCGGTCATGAAAGTGAATCGCAGGAATGGGCATCACACTGTCCTTAAGTTTGCCGCCAACTTTACCGGTAAAGTCTGCGCCTATTTCCGCAGAGTTTACCTGCCTCCGACGCCACGTGCGCCCTAGACTGCGAACCTTACTTCCTGCTGTGAAATTCCACGCCATGGCCACCGCGCTGACGCTGTCTTCGTTTTTGTATTTCCTGCTGTTGTGCACCACCCTGGCGTTCAGCCCCGGCCCCATGACCTTGTTGTTGCTCAGCCTCGGTTTGAAAGATGGCCTGCGCCGCTCCCTGCCGGCGCAGTTCGGGGCGAGTGTGTCCTACCTGATCTCGATCCTGATCTTTGCCGTGGGCTTTTCCGAACTGATCAAGGACTACCCGCTGATCACCCGGATCATCCAGGTGGTGGGCGTGGCCTACATTCTCTACCTGGCCTACAAGCAATGGACCAGCAGCGGAGTGACGATCAAAACCACCGATGCAACCCCGGAAAATGCCCGTAGCCTGTTCGGCAAAGGCCTACTGACCGGGCTGTCGAATCCCAAGGCGATCATCCTGTTCAGCGCGGTATTCCCGCAGTTCGCCGCCATCGGCCAGGGCAGTGCTGCCGCTGACATCGCCATCCTCGGCCTGACTTTCCTGTTGCTGCAATTCGCCAGCGGCTGCCTGTATTGCTACTTCGGCCAGCGAATCAAACACGTCCTGGAGAACCCCAAGCGCCGAGTGCTGTTGCAACGGGCCACGGCGGTACTGTTGCTGGGAGTCGCGTTGATGCTAGCCCGGGGCTTTTCCAACTGAAGGCCAGCTTATGAGTGGTAGTGGCGATCTGCCGTTGCCCTGATAGACTTCGGGCATTCATCCAGGATCAAGCCAGATCATGCCAGCCGCAGGAGGAAAGGGACTTTCGCTCGCTTCACGCCTGTACAAGTCGCGCGCCCTGGGATTAACCCTCGGGTTCATCTGCGTGGCCGCCGCCATCTACCCACTGGATAAACCCGCCTGGGTCTGGGTGGTGATGATCGCCAATGCCTTTATCTGGCCACATGTGGCGTATCAATGGTCACGGCACTCGAAAAACTCCCTGCGTTCGGAACACCGCAACCTGCTGTTCGACTCGTTCTGCGGCGGGTTCTGGGTCGGTGCCATGCAGTTCAACCCGCTGCCCAGCGTGACCACCTTGTCGATGATGACCATGAACAACGTCGCCATCGGCGGCCCGCGCTTCATGCTCGCCGGCTGGGTGGCCCAGGCGTTGGGGATCGGTGCTTCGATGCTGGTGTTTACCCCGGCAGTGACGGTCCTGACCAGTGAAGTGCAGCTTTACGCGTGCCTGCCGATCCTGATGCTCTATCCTTTGGCCCTGGGCTGGATCTGCTACCGGCAAGCGATCACCTTGGCCCGGCACAAACGCGAGCTGCTGGCCCTGAGCCGCACCGACAGCCTTTCCGGCCTGCTCAACCACGGCGCCTGGAAAGACCACCTGGAAATCGAGTTCCAGCGCTGCCGCCGCGACCAGCAGGGCGCCGCCATCGCACTGATCGACATCGACCACTTCAAGACCATCAACGACACCTACGGCCATGTCACCGGCGATATCGTGCTGCGCCAGTTGAGCAAAGTGCTGCGCCAGAACCTGCGGGCCACCGACCTGGCCGGGCGTTATGGTGGCGATGAATTCTGCGTGATCCTGCCGGACATGCCCCTGAACCGCGCGACCGAAGTGATGGATGCCCTGCGTGACCGCTTCAACTCCCTGGCCTACGCCCAAGACCCGACCTTGCGCGCCAGCCTGAGTATCGGCCTGGCGCCGTATCGACCAGCCCACGGCGACGCCACCAGTTGGCTGAACGACGCCGACCAGGCGCTGTACGAAGCCAAGAGCGGCGGGCGCAACCGGGTCAGTTCGGTGCAGGGAAGTTGGCTGAGGTCGATCTGAGGATCAACAAATTGTTTTTTGTCAGGTAGGGTGGAGCGCTACTTCCCAACAAAAACAAGGATCGGTTCATGCTCTTCAACTTCCCGCGTACCTTGCTGGCAGCCACCCTGGCGCTGTCGTTCACCATGCCGGCCTTCAGTGCCGAACCTCACAAACAGATCCGGGCCGATTCCGAGCAGTACAAGGCCGATGCCTTGAAACTGCTGGAGCGCCTGGTGAATATCGATTCGGGCTCCGGCTACGAGCCGGGCCTGACCCAAGTGCGTGACATCGCCGTCGACGAGCTCAAGCAACTGGGGTTCAGCATCCAACTGGTGCCGGATGCCGCGGCCCATAACAGCCATGTCATCGCCACCCTCAAAGGCACCGGCAAGGCCAAGATCCTGCTGATGGCCCACATGGACACCGTGTTCAAGGAAGGCTCGGCGGCTGCCCGACCGTTCCACATCAAGGACGGCCGCGCCTATGGCCCGGGCGTGATGGATGACAAGGGCGGCATCGTCGCCGGCATCTACGCCTTGAAAGTCCTGAAAAACCAGGGCTTCAAGGACTACGCGCAAATCACCTTCCTGCTGGACGCCAGCGAAGAAACCGGCACCGACGGCGCGTCCGAGCTGATCCGCAACACCGCCAAGGGCCACGACGTGACCCTCAATCTGGAACCGGGTCGCCCTGCGGATGGCCTGGTGGTGTGGCGCAAAGGCAGCGCCACCGCCGTGGTCGAGGTCAAGGGCAAGGCCGCCCACGCCGGCGTGGCTCCGGAACTGGGGCGCAATGCGGCGATGGAAGCGGCGCACCAGATCTTGCAACTGGGCAAGCTGGGGGATGCCGAGAAGAAGACCACCATCAACTTCACCGTGATCAACGCCGGCGACCGGGTCAACGTGATCCCGGACCAGGCCACCGCCAAGGCAGACGTGCGGGCGGCGTTGCCGGAAGAGTTTGACCGGATCGAGAAGGACCTGGCGCGGGTTTCGGCCAACAAGCTGATCCCTGAGACTGAAGTGACCACCAGCTTGCACCGTGGCCTGCCGCCAATGCCGCAGACGCCGGAGTCGGACAAACTGGTGGCGATTGCCCAAGGGATTTATGGCGAGCTGGGACGCAAGTTGACCATTGAAGGCAGCGGCGGGGCGGCGGATGCCAGCTTGTCCGCTGGCGTGGGTACGCCGACTCTGGATGGGTTCGGGATTGTCGGGGGCAATATTCACACGCCGGAGGAATATGCCGAGGTGGAGAGTGTGGCGCCGCGGATTTATCTGCTGAGCCGGATGATTATGGAGCTGTCCAAGCGCTGACTTAAAAACGCCACACCTCTAAATGTGGGAGCGGGCTTGCTCGCGAATGCGGTCTATCAGTCGACATCTGCTTATCTGGTACACCGCTTTCGCGAGCAAGCCCGCTCCCACACAAGCCCGCTCCCCCATGGGTTTTGTGGTGTTGGATCAGGTTGCAGGCACCACTTCCCGGGTCTTCTCCCGGCCCAACACCAAACTGCACAACGCCGGCAGGAACAGCAACGTCAACACCGTTCCCACCAGCACCCCGCCAATCAGCACATACGCCAGCGACGACCAGAACACCGACAACGTCAGCGGGATAAACGCCAACGCCGCCGCCAGCGCGGTCAGGATCACCGGCCGTGCCCGGCGCACCGTGGCCTCGATGATCGCCTCACGAATCACCATGCCCTGGTCCTGGTTCTGCCGAATCTGGTCGGTGAAGATCAGCGTGTTGCGCATCAAGATCCCGCCAATCCCGATCAGCCCCAATATCGCGTTGAACCCGAACGGCTGGTTGAACAGCAGCAACGTCGGCACTGCACCGATCAGCCCCAGCGGCGCGGTGGCGAACACCATGAACATCACCCCGAACGAACGCACCTGGAACATGATCACGGTCAACGTCAGCAGGATCATGATCGGGAATAACGCCGCCAGGGCGACGTTGGCCTTGGCGCTTTCTTCCACCGGGCCGCCGATGACGATCTGATACCCGGCCGGCAGCTTGGCGATCAGGGGTTGCAGGTCCTTGTACACCGCCATTTCCACATCCGGTGGCTGGGTGCCGTCGACGATGTCGGCGCGCACTTCCACGGTCAGCGCACGGTTGCGGCGCTTGAGGATCGGTTCTTCCATCACCGCCCGGAAATGCCCGACCTGGGCCAATGGCACCGACACGCCGGCGCTGTTGGTCAGGGTCATGTTGTCCAGGTTGCCGAGGTCTTCGCGCTGGCTGCCCTGGGAGCGGGCGACCACTGAGACGGTGCGATTGCCTTCGCGTACCTCGGTGATCGGGTTGCCGCTGAGCAACGCATTGAGTTGGGATTTCACCCCGTCGGGGGTAAAGCCCAGCAGGCGCAGGCGGTCCTGGTCCAGCACCAGGCGATAGCTGCTGGCGCGCTCGCCCCAGTCGAGGAAGCTGTCGCGGGTGAGGGTGTTGGCAGCCACCACTTGGCGTACGTCTTCAGCCAGGCTGCGCAGTACATTCAGGTCGGGGCCGGACACGCGAAACACCACCGGGAACGGTACCGGCGGGCCGAACACCAACTGGGTGACCCGCACCCGCGCCGATGGAAATTCGCCTGCCGCGATGCGTTCAGCCATGCGTTTTTTCAGGGCGTCCCGGGCGTGGGCGTCGGCGGTCTGTACGATCAGCTTGGCAAAGGCCGGGTCTGGCAACTCGGGGTTCAGCGACAGGAAAAACCGTGGTGCACCGCCGCCGACATAAGTGTCGACCATCACGGTTTGCGGCTCCTCCATCAATGCCTTTTCCACCTGCGCCGCCACTGCTTCGGTGCTTTTGAAGGCGCTGCCCGGCGGCATGTACACCTCAAGAATCAGCTCGGAACGGTCAGAGTTGGGGAAGAACTGCTTCTTCACCACGCTCATGCCCAGGCCACACAGCACAAAGGCCGCCACCACCAGCCCGGTCACCAGCCAGCGTCTGCGCACGCAAGCGTCCACCAGGCGGCGCAGTTTCTGGTAATAACGTCCGGCGTAAATTGCATCGTGGCCGCCGGCAACCGGCTGGATGTGCGGCAACAGCTTGACCCCCAGGTACGGCGTGAACACCACCGCCACCAGCCACGAAGCGATCAGCGCAAAGCCGACGATCCAGAAAATATTCCCGGCATATTCCCCGGCGCCCGAGCGGGCGAAACCCACCGGCAGGAAGCCGATAATCGTTACCAGCGTGCCCGTGAGCATCGGCGCGGCGGTGGAGCTCCAGGCAAACGTAGCCGCGTGGATCCGGTCAAAACCCTCTTCGAGTTTGACCACCATCATCTCAATCGCAATGATCGCGTCGTCCACCAGCAGGCCGAGGGAAATGATCAGCGCGCCCAGGGTCACTCGGTCGAACTCGCGGCCGGTCATCAGCATGATCACAAACACGATCGACAAGGTCAGCGGCACCGCAGCTGCCACCACCAGCCCAACCCGGAACCCCAGGGCCAGCAGGCTGATGACCATCACCACGGCGAGGGCGACGAAGAACTTCAGCATGAACTCGTTGACCGCCAGGCTGATGTTTTTCGCTTGGTCGGAGACCTTGGCAAAGTTCACACCCAGGGGCAGGTCGGCCTGGATTTTCGCTTCCTGGGCCTTGAGGGCCTTGTCCAGTTCCAGGCCGTTCCAGTGCTTCTCCATGATCACCCCGAGCATCAGCGACGGGTCGCCCTGATGGCGGATGCGGTAGCTGGGCGGGTCTTCATAGCCCCGGCTGACGGTGGCCACATCGGCGATGCGCAGCAGCTTGCCGTTGGCTTCCAGCGGGACGTTTTCGATCAGCGCCAGGCTGTCGAAAGCGCCATCGATGCGGATATAGGCGCGTGCCCCGGCCGTCTCGACAAAGCCTGAAGGCGCCACGGCGTTCTGGGCGGCGAGGGCGGCGAAGATCTGTTCGGGCTTGATGCCCAACGTAGCCAGGCGCTCATAGGAAAACTCGACGAAGACCCGCTGTGGCTGCTCGCCGAGGATGTTGACCTTCTTCACCCCCGGCAGGTTGAGCAGGCCCTGGCGCATGTCCTCGGCCATTTGCACCAGTTGCCGGTGTGGCAGGTGTTCGGCCTCCAGCGCATAGAGGGAGAAGTACACGTCGGAGTATTCATCGTTGAAGAACGGCCCGATCACGCCCTTGGGCAACTTTGCGGCTTCGTCGCTGAGTTTCTTGCGGGTCTGGTAGAACAGGTCCTGAATCTCGCTGGGGCGGGTGGACTCCAGGTACGTCATGCGCATCGAGATATAACCCGGCTGGGCGATGGTTTCGACGCGGTCGTAGTAGTCCAGTTCCTGCAGGCGTTTTTCCAGGCGGTCGGCCACTTGTTCCTGCATTTCCTGGGTGGTGGCGCCGGGCCAGGCGGCGGTGATGGTCATGACTTTGACGGTGAACGAAGGGTCTTCGGCGCGCCCCAGCTTGCCAAAGGCGAAGACCCCGGCGGCGAGGATCGCGATGATCAGGAACAGCGTAACCGCGCGATGCTTGACCGCCAGTTCGGAGAGGTTGATCCCGCGCATTATCAGGGTTCCTGCTGACGGTTGAGGGCCAATACCTGGGCCGGCAACAGACGTACTGCGTCACCGCTGTGCAGCAGGTGCGCGCCAAGGGCGACCACCACTTGGCCGGGGCTCACGCCGCTGTCCAGCAACGCGTCTTCCTGGCCGAGACTGGCAACGTTGACCGGGGCGAAGCTGACTTTGTCGTCGGCGCCGATCAACCACACACCGGTGCCTTTGCCGGCATCCTGCAGTGCGCCGATGGGCACGCGGGTCTGTTGGGCCTGGCCGTCGCCTTGCAGGCGCACGGTGATGGTCGAACCGAGGGCGAAGCGGTCGACGGGGCCGTGCAATACATAGCGGGCACGGTAGGTGCGGGTGGTCGGGTCGGCGCTGGCGGACAGCTCGCGCAAGGTGGCGGTCACGGCCTGCTCAGGGGCGCCAAAGGGGAAGGCCAGGGCTTTTTGCGACGCCTGGCCGCGCTGGTTTTCCGGCAGGTTGACGATGGCTTCCCGGGCGCCGTCGTGGGCCAGGCGCGCAACCACTTGCCCCTCGGCGACCACTTGGCCGCGGTCCACCCGCACGTCGGTGATGATGCCGTCGCTGTCGGCCCTGAGCACCGAGTAGGTGCGGCGGTTTTCGATCTGGCTGGCATCGGATTGCGCCGAGGCCAGCTCGGCTTCAGCCACCCGCAGGTTGGTGGCGGACTGGTCGAAAATCTGCCGCGACACGGCACCGGTATTCGCCAGGCGCTGGTAGCGGGATTCGTCATCCCGCCGTTGACGCAGTTGCGCCTGGGCCGCATTGACGCGGTTTTTGGCCGAGCGCAGGGCCAGTTCGAAGTCGCCGATATCCAGCACCAGCAAGGTGTCGCCACGGCTGACGTGCTGGCCGGGATCCACCTTGCGCTCGATCACCTTGCCGCTGACGCGGAATCCCAGGTCACTTTCCGTGCGTGCGGCCACTACGCCGGTGTAGGCGCTTTGCTGGCTGCCGGCGGCTTCGACCTTGGCAGCGAGTACCGGGCGGGGCAGGGGCGCTTCGGCGACGGGGTCGGCCTTGTTGTTGCAGCCGCTGAGTACCGCTAACAGGGCCAGGGGCGTGAGAAGACGCAGGGGGAGAGGGTTCATGTCGGGCTCCGTGGGGCGGGGTGAGCTAAAAATTACGTGCGTAATATTTTTCGCCATATTATGGCTGAAATATAAAATAATCCAGCCCCCGGATCTTTGTTCCACTGATGGGACGATCAAGGCCGGTTTTGCCGTCTAGCGCTGAATTGGTATCGGATTTAAGGTGTATCCATTACTGGAGACACATATGAAAAACATCATCGGCATCTACACCAGCCCGCGCGCCCATTGGGTCGGCGACGGCTTTCCGGTTCGCACGCTGTTTTCCTACGACACCATGGGCAAGCAGATCAGCCCGTTCCTGTTGCTGGATCACGCCGGTCCTGCGGCATTCACCCCGACCGAGCAACGGCGCGGCGTGGGCCAGCATCCCCATCGCGGCTTTGAAACCGTGACCATCGTCTACAAGGGCGAAGTCGAGCACCGCGATTCCACCGGCGCCGGCGGCACCATCGGCCCGGGCGATGTGCAATGGATGACTGCGGCAAAGGGCATCATTCACGAGGAGTTTCACTCCGAGGCGTTCGCCCGCAGCGGTGGCGCCCTGGAAATGGTCCAGTTGTGGGTCAACCTGCCGGCCAAGGACAAAATGACCGACGCCGGTTACCAGACCATTCTCGATGGCGATATTCCGACGCTGCCCCTGGCCGACAACGCCGGCAGCCTGCGCCTGATCGCGGGCGAGTTCGACGGGGTCAAAGGCCCGGCTCGCACCTTCACACCGATCGACGTGTGGGATATGCGCCTCAAAGCCGGCCGCTCTGTGACGCTGGACCTGCACGCCGGGCGCAACACGGCGCTGGTGGTGTTGCGCGGCACGGTGTGGATCAACGGCACTGAAGTGGCGCGTGAAGGGCAGTTGGCGCTGTTTGAGCGCGATGGCACGCAACTGCGCCTCGAGTCCAGCGACGACGCCATGGTGCTGTTGCTCAGCGGCGAGCCGATCGACGAACCCATCGTCGGTCACGGCCCGTTCGTGATGAACACCGAGCAGGAAATCCACCAGGCGTTTGCTGACTATCAGTCCGGGCAATTCGGGCAGATGCAGCGCTAGGGCGCTATACCCTCCAAAGGCATTTCATGCGATCTTCATGGCATTCGCCCTGGAGTCGCCTGAATGCCCTCATTTATCTCCGATCACCCGATGTTCTGTGCCTTGGCGCTGGTGCTGATCGACATCGCCGTATGGCGCCTGATCTCTGCCGATTTCGCCAATTGGAAGCTGGCGGCGCGGCTGGTGATCTTTGCGGTGTTCAGCGCCGTGCTGTTCAACGAAGGCATGAACCCGATGCAGGTCGCGCCGTTCGGCGACAACGTGGCGCTGCACCTGGCGGCGACGGCGTTCCAGATCGGCTGGTGGTTGTTTGCGGCGCGCACCCTCACGGTATTACTCGGCGCGGTGATGATGCAGCGGGTCGGCCACACCGGGCGGCTGTTGCAGGACCTGGTGGGCGCGGTGATCTTCCTGATCGCGATCATCGCGGCCATGGCCTACGTGCTCGACCTGCCGGTCAAGGGCGTGCTGGCCACTTCCGGCGCGGTGGCGATCATCGTCGGCCTGGCGTTGCAAAGCACCTTGAGCGACGTGTTTTCCGGCATCGTCCTCAACACCACCAAGCCCTACCAACTGGATGACTGGATCTCCATCGACGGCACCGAAGGCCGGGTGATCGACATCGACTGGCGCGCCACCCAACTGCAAACCTCCCAGGGCAGCCTGGCGGTGGTGCCCAATTCGTTGGCGGCCAAGGCCAAGATCATCAACTTCTCGCGCCCGGCGGATATGTTTGGCCTGGCAGTCAGCCTGCAGGTCAGCCCCCATGCGCGGCCGCAAACCGTGCTGGATGCGCTGGAGCGGGCGATGCAGGGGTGTCGGCCGTTGTTGACCAAGCCGGCGCCGAGTGTGGCGTTCAAGACTTCGGCCAGTGGTGGGGTGGAGTATGAGATCAGCGGGTTTGTGCCGGCGATGGCGCTCAAGCGTGAGGTGCGTAACCAACTTTATGATTTGGCGTTTCGGCATTTGCAGGCGGCGGGGGTGAGTTTGTTGTCGGCGGCTGAGAGTAATGCGCCGGTGACGGTTTCCCGGGCTCGGGCGTTGTTGGAGAGTTCGTCGATTTTCTCGACGTTGAGGCAGGAGGAGAAGGAGACGTTCAGCCAGAACATGACGCTGCAGACCTTTCGCGCCGGTGAGATGATTTTGCCGGCGGGGAGGTGAGTGATCACCTGTTTATCATTGAGTCCGGGGTGATTTCGGTGATGTTGACCAAGGCTGGGCACAAGTTTGAAGCCGGGCGAATGGGGCCTGGGGAGGTGATTGGTGAGGCCGGGATTTTGTCGGAGCAGGGTGTGCCTGCGGACTTTTCGGCGAAGACGTTTTGTACGTTGTACCGGATTGAGAAGGAGTATCTGAAGCCTTGTCTGGATGCTCGGCATGACATCAGTGAGGCTATGAAAAGCCTGCTGGATTTCAGGTTGCATGCGGCTCAGAGTTTGACGCAGGAGGCGCCTGTGGTGCCGGTTAAGAAAGGGTTTATGCAGTGGCTGCGGAGTCGGGCCTGAAGGTGTACATATCCGTTGCTGCGGTAACGGCGGCTTATGGTTCCGCTCTTACAGCGGGTCACTTTTGGCAAACGCCCCAAAAGTAACCAAAAGGTCTTTGCCCCACCACTCGGTGCCTCGCTTAGGCTCGGCATGCCCGCACTCCGGCACGGCTCCGCGGGCCGCCGCGACGGGCCATCCTTGGCCCGGCGCGGCTAAATCGGCATCCCTGCCGATTTACCCGCTCCACCGTGCCTACTTGCGGCCATCGTGGTTGACGGGGCCCGCAGATCAAAATCAAAAGCAGATCAAAAGCAGAGCACAGCGGCCTACAGGCCGGCTTGAGTGTTAAAAGCCAGATCAAAAGCCAGAGCGAAAACAGAGCTGCTTTTCTGTGGGAGCTGGCTTGCCTGCGATGCAGACAACTCGGTGCATCAGGTACACCCAGTTGATGCTATAGCAGGCAAGCCAGCTCCCACATTTGACCGTGCCCGCTTTTGATTTGGCTTGTGCCTTTGCTCTACAACACTCAAGCCGGCCGGTAGGCCGCTGTGCTCTTGCTTTTGATCTTGATCTTAGGCGCCCCGTTAAACCACGCTGGCCGAACGCAGGCTTTGGAGCGTGGGTAACCCGGCAGGACGCCGGGTTAGCCGTCCTGGGCCAGGGATGGCCCATGACGGCGGCCCACGGTCCAAAGCCGGAGTGAGGGCACTCCGAGCCTAGGCGAGGAGCCGAGTGGTGGGGCAAGAGCGTTTTGCTTACTTTTGCGCTTTTCAAAAGTGAGCCGCTGTAAGAGCGGAACCCTAGGCGGCCGTTACCGCAGCAACGGATATGTCCACCACCCCCGCCACCCCCGATCAAACACCCCTTGCGACCCCCGAATTTCTTTGCTAGCTTCTTACAAAATGTTAACGATAACATTTGCTCTAAAAATAAAAACAAAACAGAGATCCCTACCATGAAAATGCTTCCGAAAACCCTGTGTTTGTTGGCTCTGAGCATCAATCTTGGAACTTCTGGCCTGGCACTAGCCGACACCAAACCCGCCCCCATCCGCATCGGGGCGTCCTTCCAGGAAATCAACAACCCTTACTTCGTCACCATGAAAGACGCCCTGCAGGAAGCCGGGGCGACCATCGGTGCGCAGTTGATCATCACCGACGCCCGCCACGACGTGTCCAAACAGGTCAGCGACGTCGAAGACATGCTGCAAAAGGGCATCGACATCCTGCTGATCAACCCCACCGACTCGGTCGGCGTGCAATCAGCCGTCAAATCCGCCCACGCCGCCGGTGTAGTCGTGGTCGCCGTCGACGCCCAAGCCGAAGGCCCACTGGACTCCTTCGTCGGTTCGAAAAACTTCGACGCCGGCTTCCAGGCCTGCGAATACCTGGCCAAGAACATCGGTGACAAAGGCAATATCGCCATCCTCGACGGCATCGCCGTCGTACCGATCCTGGAACGCGTCCGCGGTTGCAAAGAAGCTGTGGCCAAGCACCCGGACATCAAGATCGTGAGCATCCAGAACGGCAAGCAGGAACGTGACCAGGCGCTGACCGTCACCGAAAACATGCTGCAGGCCCAGCCCACCCTCAAGGGCATTTTCAGCGTCAACGACAACGGCTCCCTCGGCGCACTCTCGGCCATCGAAGCCAGTGGCCTGGACGTCAAACTGGTGAGCGTCGACGGCGCACCGGAAGCGATCAAGGCCATCCAGAAACCCGGCAGCAAATTCATCGCCACCTCCGCGCAATACCCCCGTGACCAGATCCGCCTGGCCCTGGGCATCGCCCTGGCCAAGAAGTGGGGCTCGCAAGTGCCCGCCACGATCCCGGTGGACATCACCCTGATCGACCAGGCCAAAGCCAAGGATTTCAGTTGGTAAAACACCCAGGCCCCGCGCCAGGCGTGGGGCACAGGTCATCCATCTGAATGCGAGGTCGGCGGTATGAGCAGTCTTCTGAAGCTGGAAAATATCTGTAAGCGCTACCCGGGGGTGCAAGCCCTCAAGGCGATCAACCTGGAAGTGCAGCGGGGCGAGATTCATGCCTTGCTCGGGGAAAATGGCGCGGGCAAATCGACCCTGATGAAGATCCTTGGCGGGGTCGAGCACCAGGACGAAGGGCAGATCCTGATCGACGGCGAGGCCCGGCAGTTCGCGACCTACCGTGATGCGATTGCTGCTGGTATCGGTATCGTGTTTCAGGAGTTCAGCCTGATTCCCTACCTCACGGCAGTGGAAAATATCTTCCTCGGCCATGAGCTGAGCAACCGTTTTGGCCTGTTGCGCAAGCGCGAAATGGTCGAGGCCAGCGAGGCGTTGTTCAGGCGCCTCGGCGTCAGCATTGACCTGCAATGCGCGGTCAAGCACCTGAGTGTGGCCGAGCAGCAGTTCGTCGAGATCGCCAAGGCCCTGGCCCTGGATGCGCGGTTGCTGGTACTCGACGAACCCACCGCGACCCTTACGCCGAGCGAAGCCGAGCTGCTGTTCGAGATCATGCGTGAGCTCAAGCGCCAGGGTGTGGCGGTGATTTTTATCTCCCATCATCTGGAGGAGATTTTCCAGGTGTGCGACCGCATCAGCGTGCTGCGCGACGGCGGCAATGTGGGCGTCACCGATGTGGCCGACAGTGATATCGACCGCCTGGTGGAAATGATGGTCGGGCGGCGGCTGGAATGCAGCTTTCCACCCAAGCCCACCAGCGAACGCGGGCCGCTGTTGCTGGAGGTCAAGGACATCCAGTTGGTGCGCAACGGCCCCCATAACCATTTTGAATTGCACAAGGGCGAGATTCTCGGCTTTGCCGGCCTGGTGGGTTCCGGGCGCACGGAATTGGCGCTGGGCATGATGGGCGCGCTGCCGTCGGTGAGCAAAGACGTATGGCTGCGGGGTGAAAAAATCACCCTCGACGACCCGGCCCAGGCGTTGGCCCATGGCATCGGCCTGCTGCCGGAAAGCCGCAAGACCGAAGGGCTGATCACCGACTTCAGCATTCGCGAAAACATCTCCCTCAACAACCTGCCCAAATACCAGAACGCCAGCGGCCTGATCGACAAGGACAAGGAATGCGCCAGTGTCGAAGCCCTGATGCGCCAGCTGTCGATCAAGGCCCCCAGCGGCGAGAGCCGGGTGTTCAACCTCAGCGGCGGCAACCAGCAGAAAGTCGTGATTGCCCGCTGGATCAACCATCACTGCGACGTGCTGGTATTCGACGAACCCACCCGTGGCATCGACGTCGGCGCCAAGGCACAGATCTACGCGCTGATGCGCAGCCTCACGGAACAAGGCTACGCAATCATCATGATTTCCTCGGAACTGCCGGAAGTCATCGGCATGTGCGACCGCGTCGCCGTGTTCCACAAGGGCGCCATCGTCAAGGTACTGGAAGCGTCTGCCGTCAATCCTCAAGAGGTCATGCGCCATGCAACAGGGGGTTCAAGTGAATACGTCCATTAATGCCGTGGGGCCGAGCCGGCTGCGGCTGAACCTGGCGCGGTTGATTCGCTCACCGGCGTTTTATCCCTTTGTCGGGCTGCTGGTGGTGACGTTGGTGATGATCTTCGCCAGCGACAATTTCCTCACCGCCAACAACCTGTCGAACATTGCGCGCCAGGTGTCGATCAACGCGATTATCGCGGTGGGCATGACCTGCGTGATTCTCACCGGCGGCATCGATTTGTCGGTGGGGCCGGTAATGGCCTTGTCCGGCACTCTGACCGCCGGCTTGATGGTCGCCGGGTTGCCGCCGGGCCTGGCGATTGGCGCCGGAATGCTGGTCGGCGTGGCCTTCGGCATCGGCAACGGCTTGTTTGTCGCCTACCTGCACATGCCGCCGATCATCGTCACCCTGGCGACCATGGGCATCGCCCGTGGGTTTGGCCTGATGTACACCGACGGTTATCCGATTTCCGGTCTGCCGGAGTGGTTTGGCTTCTTTGGCCGCGAAAGCCTGTTCGGCATCTCGGTGCCGATCCTGATCATGCTGGTGACGTACCTGGCGGCCTATGTACTGCTGCAACACACCCGCATCGGCCGCTATATCTACGCGATTGGCGGCAACGAGGAAGCGGTGCGCCTGTCCGGTGTGCGGGCGGCGCGCTTCAAGCTGCTGGTGTATGGCATCAGCGGGTTTACCGCTGCGATTGCCGGGCTGGTGCTGACCTCGCGCTTGATGAGCGGCCAGCCGAATGCGGGGGTGTCGTTTGAGCTCGACGCGATTGCCGCCGTGGTTCTGGGCGGCGCCTCGATTGCCGGCGGGCGCGGGGTGATTGTCGGCACCTTGCTCGGCGCCATGCTGCTGGGGGTGTTGAACAACGGCTTGAACATGCTCGGGGTCTCGCCTTACGTCCAGAGTGTGATCAAGGGCGGGATCATTTTGCTGGCGATCTTTATCAGCCGTCAGCGCCACAAGTAAACCGGTTATCTCCACGCGGCCATGGTGGCCGCGATGGGTTCTCTCATGCTCAAGAAAGGTCCGCACATCATGGAAAAGCACAACGAAATGCAAGCCGTCGTCTGCCACGGCCCGAAAGACTACCGCCTGGAACGCATCAGCAAACCCCAGGCGCGGGTCAATGAACTGGTGATCCGCATCGCCGCCTGCGGCATCTGCGCCAGTGACTGCAAATGCCACTCGGGCGCCGCGATGTTCTGGGGCGGCGACAACCCGTGGGTCAAGGCGCCGGTGGTGCCGGGGCATGAGTTTTTTGGCTACGTGGTGGAAGCGGGCGAGGGCGCCGAGGAGCACTTTGAAGTGAAGGTCGGCGACAAGGTGATCGCCGAGCAGATCGTACCGTGTGGCAAGTGCCGCTTCTGCAAGTCCGGCAAGTACTGGATGTGCGAGGTGCACAACATCTTCGGCTTCCAGCGTGAAGTGGCCGAAGGTGGCATGGCCCAGTACATGCGCATCCCGAAGACCGCCATCGTGCACAAGATTCCGGAGTCGGTGTCCCTGGAAGATTCGGCGCTGATCGAGCCGATGTCCTGTGCGATTCACACCGTCAACCGCGGTGAGATTCAGCTGGATGACGTGTTGGTCATCGCCGGTGCCGGCACCTTGGGCCTGTGCATGGTGCAAGTGGCCGCCCTTAAAACGCCGAAGAAACTGGTGGTGATCGACATGGTCGACGAGCGCCTGGAACTGGCGAAGAAATACGGTGCCGACGTGGTGATCAACCCGTCCCGGGACAATGCCCGGGAGATCATCAATGGCCTGACCGATAACTACGGCTGCGACGTGTACATCGAAACCACTGGCGTACCAGCGGGCGTTACCCAAGGCCTGGATCTGATTCGCAAGCTCGGGCGGTTTGTCGAGTTCAGCGTGTTTGGCGCTGAGACCAGCGCCGACTGGTCGATCATCGGTGACCGCAAGGAGCTGGACGTACGCGGCGCGCACCTGGGGCCTTACTGCTACCCGGTGGCGATCGACCTGTTCGAGCGCGGCCTGGTGACCTCCAAGGGTATCGTGACCCATGACTTCGGGCTGG
The DNA here is from genome assembly GCF_016650865.1 of Pseudomonas sp. TH34. Classification (NCBI taxonomy): domain Bacteria; kingdom Pseudomonadati; phylum Pseudomonadota; class Gammaproteobacteria; order Pseudomonadales; family Pseudomonadaceae; genus Pseudomonas; species Pseudomonas sp. TH34. Next base: position 220,623 of record NZ_JAEKFB010000032.1, on the reverse strand, counting down.
ATAACTGGGCCGAGGCGTTTGAGCTGGCCAACTCGACCAAGTCGATCAAGGTGCTGCTGAAGCCGGTGGTCTGAGATGAACTACGTAATGGGTGTGGACATCGGCACGCAGAGCACCAAGGCGCTGCTGGTGGATGCGGACGGCTTGATCATCGCCCAGCACAGCCAAGGGTATCGTGTGGATACCCCGAAAGTGCGCTGGGCCGAGCAGTGGCCGCAGGTCTGGCTGGATGCGGTCGAGACCTGCGTCGCCCAGTGCATGGCCAAGGCTGGCGTAGGGAAAGAGCAGGTCAAGGCGCTGTGCATCAGCAGCCTGTATGGCGGCTCCGGAATTGCCGTGGACGCGCAGATCACGCCGCTGCACCCGTGCCTGATCTGGATGGACCGGCGCGCGGGCGAGCAAGTGGCATGGGTGCGCGAGCATGTGGACCTGGAGCGGTTGTTTGCGGTCACCGGCAACTCGGTGGACAGCTACTACGGCTTCACCAAGATGCTCTGGCTCAAGCAACACCAGCCGCAGGTGTGGGCCAACACCCGTTACCTGCTGCCGCCCAACAGCTACATCAACTGGTGCCTGACCGGTGAGTTGGCGGTGGATCACAGCAGCGCTGGCAATATCGGTGGCGTCTACGATGTGGCCCGGCGTGGCTGGTCGGCCGAAATGCTGGCGGCGCTTGGGATTCCGTTGGCGATGATGCCGGAGCGCTTGCTGTATTCCGGTGAAGTGGTCGGCGGTTTGCTCGAGGAATGGGCCCGGCGATTGGGCTTGCAGGCGGGTACGCCGATCCTTGCCGGAGGCGTGGATGCGGCCATGGCCACATTGGCGGCAGGAGTGACGCGACCGGGCAATCACGTGGCGATGATTGGCACCAGCATGTGTTGGGGTTATCTCAATCAGCAGGTGGACGCGCGCCATGGCCTGGTGAGCATGCCCCACGTCTATAACGGCCATCAAGACCTGTACATCTTCGGCGGTGCGATTACCGCCGGGGCGTCGGTGAGCTGGTTTCGCGAGCAGTTCTGCCAGGCCGAAGAGCAGCAGGCCAGGGAGACCGGCCAGGACAGTTTGTGGCTGCTGGAGCAGAGTGCCGCGAAGATCCCGGCGGGCAGTGAAGGGCTGTTGTTCCTGCCGTACCTCATGGGCGAACGCAGCCCGGTGTGGGATGACCGGGCCAGCGGCAGCTTTGTCGGACTGAACCTGTATCACAGCCGTATCCACCTGTACCGCGCGGTGCTCGAAGGGGTGAGTTTTGCCCTGCGACACAATATCGAAGCGGGCACCCGTGGGGCGCATTCCCTTGATCCACGGTTGATTGTGGTGGGTGGGGCGAGCCATTCGGATTTGTGGATGCAGATTATTGCGGACATCACCCACTACCCGGTCTACACCATCGTGCAAGAGGTGGAGGCAGCACTGGGCGCGGCGTTGCTGGCGGCCCACGCAGTGGGGTTGGTGGATGATCGGGAGATGGAGAAGGGCTGGGTGCAGCTGGAGCTGCGGGCGGAGCCGGAGGTTGGGAATGTCGGGGTGTATGACCGGGCATTTGCCAGCTATCTGGAGCTGTATCCGGCGCTGAAACCGGTGATGCACAGCCTGCAGAACGCTTAAGCGAACACCGATCAAAAGTGTGGGAGCTGGCTTGCCTGCGATGGCGCTGCATCAGTACCAAGTGGGCTAAATGACCCACCGCTATCGCAGGCAAGCCAGCTCCCACATTGGATCTCTATTGGTTTTGGAATAGTTGCCATGAACGCTACCTTCGACTTTACCCACCAGCGCATCCTCGTCACCGGCGCCAGCAGCGGTATCGGCCGGGAAATCGCCCTGCAATTGATCGCCAGCGGCGCCGAGGTTTTCGCGCTGGGCCGTGACGCCCAGTCCCTGGCCCAACTCGGCTGCGAAACCCTGTGCCTGGACATCGCCAACAGCACCGCCCTGGACCTGGCCCTGCAAGGCCTGCCGCCGATGCACGGCCTGGTCAACTGCGCCGGCATCTCTCGCCTGGAGCCGGCGGCTGCCATCAGCGCCGAAGCCTTCGATCAGGTGATGAACGTCAACGCCCGCGCCGCCGCCCAGGTCGCCAGCCGTATCGCCGCTGCAATGATTGAAGCCAAGATTCCCGGCAGCATCGTCAACGTCTCAAGCCAGGCCTCACTGGTAGCGCTGGACGATCACCTTGGCTACTGCGCCTCAAAGGCCGCACTGGACGCCATCACCCGGGTGCAATGCGCGGAATGGGGCCGCTTCGGGATTCGCGTCAACAGCGTCAACCCCACCGTCACCCTGACGCCCATGGCGCAGATGGCATGGTCGGCACCGGCCAAGCGCGACCCGGCATTGGCGGCGATTCCCCTCGGGAGGTTTGCCGAAACGGCGGAGGTGGCCCTGCCGGTGCTGTTCCTGCTGAGCGATGCCGCCAGCATGATCAGCGGCGTCAGCTTGCCGATCGATGGCGGCTATACCAGCCGCTAGCCGTTCTCCAGTTTGCCGGCGATCACGACTTTGTCCCGCGGTTTGTGCGGGTCTTCGAGGCGGTCCAGCAGCAGTCGCACTGCGCTGCTGCCGGCCAGTGACGCGTCATGGGCCACGCAGGCAATCGGCACGCCGAAGATATCGGCGAAGGGCAGGCGGTCGATGCCGCAGATGGTCAGGCTTTCGTGGGGGATGTTGTGCATGCGCAACGCACGCAACGCGCCGAGGGTGATCAACTGGTTGAAGCCCATGATCGCGTCCGGCGCCGAATGCTCGGCCAGGTAGTCGAGGGTGTGCAGGTAGGAGGGCATCAGCGTGTAGTCGCCGGCACACACTTCGACCTGCACCTGCGGGTGATCGGCCAGGACTTCTTTCAAGCCCTTGATGCGTTCCATGGTGATGCGCGAATGCTCCGGCCCGGTCAGCACCAGCAGTCGTTTCAGGTTAGGGGTTTGTCGCACCAGGTACTGCGCCGCCTCGATGCCGCTGTGGTAGTTGTCCAGTACCACGCGGCTGAACGGACTCTCGTGGATGGTGCGGTCAAGCAACACCACCGGGGTCTTGCCGTTGCCCAGGCGCTCCAGGTAGTCCGGCTGGTAGCTGGGCTCATCGGAGACCGGCGATAAAATAATCCCCGCCACGCGGTAGCCCAGCAGGGTGTCGACCGCCTTGCTTTCCAGTTCTTCCAGCTCATCGGTGTCCACCAGCATGATGGTGTAGCCGTGCTTTTTCGCCTCGCGGGAAATCGCCTTGATCATCTCGCTGTAGAAGGGGTTGTCCACCGAGGCGGTAATCACGCCGATGATCAGGCTTTCGCTGCGCTTGAGCCCGCGGGCGAAGGCGTTGGGCACGTAGTCCAGCTCTCGCGCCACCTCGAGAATCCGCGCCAGGGTGGCGGGCTTGACCAGGTCGGGTTTGCTCAGCGCACGGGACACCGTGATGGTGGTCATGTTGACCCGTTTGGCGATGTCGCTGATGGTGACGGATTTTTTCTTGTTCATCGGCAGGGGGAAACCAGGAGAAAACAACCTGAGGCTACCATGTGCACGGGATCAAATCACCGGATCCCAGCGCTGCGACCAATCCTTTTCCGCCTCCACCACCGCCCGCAGCAAGCCCAGCGCCTGCTGCAAAACCGCCGAGTCGCGCTCGCGGGAATACACCAGGTACGTTGGAAAGCTGAACTCGGGCGCCTTGGGCACCCGCTCCATCACACCGCTGTCCAGGTAGCTCTGCACCACCCGCGTACGGAAATACCCGGCGCCGCCATTCTCCAGGATGTACTGCAAGGCCAACGGCCCGAGATTGAAACTCAGGGCGGCGCGGGCTTTGTCCGGCAGGGCCGCGTCGTGTTGCTGACGGAAGCCCTGGCCCCAGTCGATGTACACGTAGGGCTCGGGCCGGGCCGCCAGCTGCACCAGGATCAGTTTTTCTTCCAGCACCTGCTCCACCTGCAACCCCGGCCAGTATTGCGGCTGGAACACCAGTGCAGCGTCCAGCACTCCCAGCTCCAGTTGGCGCAACAGGTACTCGCCCTCGCGAATCTCGGTGCGCAGGGCATGACCGGGAATGTGTTCACGCAAGGCCTGGGCCCAGCCGAGCATCAACGGGTTGCACAGGCTGACTTCGCCACCGATGTGCAGCACGTTGCGGTAACCATCGGGCAACGGCAGGTCGCGGCGGGCGGCTTCCCAGGTTTGTACCAGCTGGTTGGCGTAGACCACAAAGGCCTCGCCGTCCGGGGTCAGGCGCGCACCGGCGCGGTTGCGCACGAACAGGGTGCTGTTGAGCTGGCTTTCGAGGTTCTTGACGCGGGCGGTGATCGCCGTCTGGGTGACGTGCAGCTTCTCGGCCGCCGCGGCGAGGCTGCCGCAGCGGGTGATTTCGAGGAAGGTGCGTGCCAGTTCGATGTCCATGAAACCCCCTTGGATGATAGGAGGCATTGTAGGGGTTGATGATTGGAATACGGACAAAAATGTGGGAGCGGGCTTGCTCGCGAAGGCGGTGTGTCAGTCAAGATATCCGGTGACTGACACACCGCCTTCGCGAGCAAGCCCGCTCCCACAGTTTGATTGCATTTCAGGTTGGGGTTTTTGGGGCTTGCAGGTGCTCGGTTGGAAAAGCCTTGGCATACGCCTGGCAAACTCTCAGCACCTGCTCATCCGCAAACCGCGCCCCCACCACATGCAACCCCACCGGCAACCCATTCGCTGCCAACCCGCACGGCACCGACGCCGCCGGTTGCTGGGTCAGGTTGAAGGGATAGGTAAACGGCGTCCATTCCATCCACTCCCCAAGGCCCGAGCCCGGCGGCACGTTATGCCCGGCCTCGAACGCGGTGATCGGCATCATCGGCGAAACCAGCACATCGTAATGTTCATGGAATGCCGCCATGCGCGCCACCAGCGCAGCCCGTGCTTCCAGCGCCGCACTGTAGTCACTGAGGCTGATCTGCTCGCCCAGTCGGGCAATGCGCAGCAACCCCGGGTCCATCAGTTGCCGTTGCGCATCGCTTAACGGCCCGGCCAGGCGCGCCGCACCGGCAAACCACAGGGTATTGAACACCTCCAGCGGATCACTGAACCCCGGATCAATCTGCTCAACATGGGCACCCAACTGCACCAGGCCTTCGACCGCTTTGGCGACGACCCTGGCCACTTGCGGGTCCACGTCCACATAACCGAAGTTCGGGCTATAGGCGATACGCAGGCCCTTCAAGTCAGCCCCAGCCTGCAACCATGGCGTGGTCCGGGGCGCGCCGATCAAACCGTCCCGCGCGTCTGGTTGCGCGATGGTTTGCAGCATCAGCACCGAGTCTTCCACGGTGCGGGTCATCGGCCCCAGGTGAGACAAAATAGTCATTGAACTGGCCGGCCATTGCGGCACATAACCGAAAGTCGGCTTGATGCCAAAGGTGCCGGTGAATGCGCAGGGAATCCGGATCGAGCCACCGGCATCGCTGCCCTGGTGCAGCACGCCCAGGTTCAAGGCCGCCGCCGCACCGGCACCGCCGGACGAACCGCCCGCCGTCATGCGCGTGTCCCACGGATTGCGAGTAATCCCATACAACGGATTATCGGTGACGCCTTTCCACCCGAACTCCGGCGTGGTGGTCTTGCCCAGCAGCACCGCGCCGGCCTTGCGCATGAAGGCCGAGAAGGGCGCATCCACCTCCCACCGGCCCTCGGCGGAGGTGGTGCGCGAACCCTTGCGCGTCGGCATGCCGAGGGTCTGCGTCAGGTCCTTGATGGACGCCGGCACACCGTCCAGCGCCCCGCACGGCTGACCCTTGAGCCAGCGCTGTTCCGAGGCTCGGGCCGCGTTCAAGGCGCCTTCCGGGTCGACGTGGCAGTAGGCGTTGACCGCCGGGTTGTAGCGTTCGATTCGCAGCAATGCGTCTTCGGTGACTTCCACCGGCGACAGGCGTTTATCCCGATAGAGAGCCAGCAGCTCAACAGCGGTCAGGTTGGCGATATCCGTCATGCCGCTTTCCCTCCTTGCGCCGCGTTGACCATGGCCCGCAGCAACACGGCGCAGCCCGCCGCCAGGTCATCCGGCGCGGCGTTTTCGATTTCGTTGTGGCTGATGCCGCCTTCGCATGGCACAAAAATCATCCCGGCAGGGCCCAGTTCGGCGACGAAGATCGCGTCATGCCCGGCGCCGCTGACGATGTCCATATGGCTCAGGCCCAGAGCGCTTGCACCCTCGCGCACGGCGTTGACGCAGGCGGGGTTGAAGTCCAGCGGCGGGAAGTCGGCGGTAGGCGTCAGTTCAAAGCTCAGCCCGTGTTGCTCGGCAGTCGCTTCGATCACCTGGCGCACTTCGTCGACCATCGCTTGCAGCTTGTCGGCGTGCAGGTGGCGCAGGTCGATGGTCATGTGCACCTGGCCGGGAATCACGTTGCGTGAGCCTGGATGCAGGCTCAGGCAACCGACTGTGCCGCAGGCATGGGGTTGTTGTTCGTGGGCGATGCGATTCACCGCGCTGACCACTTGCGCCGCGCCTACCAAGGCGTCCTTGCGCAGGTGCATCGGCGTGGGGCCGGCATGGGCCTCGACGCCGGTGAAGGTCAGGTCGAACCACTTCTGGCCCAGGCAGCCCATGACCACGCCAATGGTGGTGGCCTGGTCTTCCAGCACCGGGCCTTGCTCGATATGCGCCTCGAAATAGGCGCCTACCGGATGACCCAGTACCGCACGGGAACCGGCATAGCCGATGCGCTGCAATTCGGCGCCCACTGACAGGCCGTGCTCGTCCTGTTTGTCGAGGGTTTCCTGCAGGTCGAATTTACCGGCGAATACCCCGGAACCCATCATGCACGGCGGAAAACGCGAGCCCTCTTCGTTGGTCCACACCACCACTTCAATCGGCGCTTCGGTCTCCAGGTTCAAATCGTTGAGGGTGCGGATCACTTCCAGGCCGGCCATCACGCCATAGCAGCCGTCGAACTTGCCGCCGGTAGGCTGGGTGTCGATATGGCTGCCGGTCATCACCGGCGCCAGTGCCGGATTACGCCCGGCGCGGCGGGCAAAGATATTGCCGATGGCGTCGACGCTGACGCTGCACCCGGCCGCCTCGCACCATTGCACAAACAGGTCGCGGGCCTGGCGGTCAAGGTCGGTGAGGGCCAGGCGACATACGCCACCTTTTGGCGTGGCGCCCAGGCGGGCGAGGTCCATCAACGATTGCCAAAGGCGGTCGCGGTTGATCAGCGGGGCGTTGCTCTGGAGCGGTTGCGCAAAACTATTCATCAGCAGTCTCCGGTCAGGCACTCAGGGCCAGGTAACGGTTCTTGATCGTCGGGTCGGCGCGGAAGGCTTCGGCACTGCCTTCGTACACCACGCGGCCTTGTTCGAGGACGTAATGGCGGTCGGCGAGCTTGTCGCAGACCATCAGGTTCTGTTCCACCAGCAGCACCGGCAGGCCGTCTTCCTTGACCTTGCGCAGGATCTTTACCAGCTCGTCGACGATCACCGGCGCGAGGCCTTCGGTGGGTTCATCGAGGATCAGCAGCTTCGGATCGTTGAGCAGGGCGCGGGCGATGGCGAGCATCTGCTGCTCGCCGCCAGACAGTGCGTGGCCGGCGTTTTTGCGGCGCTCCTTGAGGCGCGGGAACATGCCGTACACGTCTTCCATCTGCCAGCGGCTGGTCTTGCGCACCGCGATGCGCAGGTTTTCCTCGACGGTCAGCAGGCGGAAGATCCCGCGGTTCTCCGGTACCAGTGCCAGGCCCTGACGGGCGATTTCGAAGATTTTCTGCCCTACCAGTGGCTGACCATTGAAGTGAATCTGGCCCTGGCGCGGGCAGATAATCCCGAGGATGCTGCGCAAGGTGGTGGTCTTGCCGGCACCGTTGCGCCCCAGCAGGGTCACCAGTTCGCCGGGATTGACGGTCAGGGACACGCCCTCAAGGACATGACTCTTGTCGTAGTAGGAATGGATATTGTCGACGGTCAGCATCAGGCGGCTTCTCCCAAATAGGCGGTGCGCACGCGCTCGTCGGCGCGCACGAATTCCGGTGTGCCTTCCACCAGGATCTGGCCGTGGCTCATCACGGTGATGCGTTGGCTGATGGACATGACGATGCTCATGTTGTGCTCGATCAACAGCACGGTATGGTCGCGGCCGAGGTCGCTGATCAGTTGGGTCATGATCGGGATGTCGTCGATGCCCATGCCCGAGGTGGGTTCATCGAGCATCAGCAGCTTGGGTTTGGAGCAGATCGACATGCCGACTTCCAGCACCCGTTGCTGGCCGTGGGACAACTCGCCGGCCAGGGTGTCGGCGCGGGCGGTGAGTTGCAGGCGTTCCAGCACATGGTCGGCCATCTCCAGGTGTTCGCGCTTGCTGTCGACCCGGCGCCAGAAGTTCAGGGCGCGGGCACCGTCGCGGCCCTGGGCGGCCAGGCGCAGGTTCTCGCGCACGCTGAGGTTCTGGAACAGGCTGGTGAGCTGGAACGAGCGGGCCATGCCCAGGCCGACGCGGCCGTGGGCCGGCTTACGCATCAGGTTCTTGCCGTCGAAATGAATCGCCCCGGCAGTGGCCTGGCGCTCGCCGGTCAGGCAGTGGAACAGGCTGGTCTTGCCCGCGCCGTTGGGGCCGATGATGGTGTGGATGGTGCCGGCTTCCACCTTGAGGTTGACGCCGTTCACCGCGTGGAATGCGCCGTAGGCCAGTTCCAGGTTTTTGGTTTCCAACAGGATGCTCATGACAGCTTCTCCTTGGTCACAACGTCGGCCTTGCGGCTGCCGCGCACACGTTCGAACAGGGTCGACAAACCGCCCCACAAACCGCCGCGCATGAAGATCACCACCAGGATCAGAATCACCCCCAGCAGCATCAGCCAGCGCGGCCACAGGTCAGACAGGAAGTCCCCCAGCAGCACGATGGAGCCGGCGCCCAGCAAGGAGCCGAACAGCGACCCGGTGCCGCCGACGATGGTCATGATCAGGATGTTCTCGGACATCGCCAGGTCGATATTCGACAGCGGCACAAAGTGCAGCAGCATCGCGTACAGCGCCCCGGCAATCCCGGTCACGGCGCCAGACAGTACGAACACCAGTATCTTGAAGTGGCGGGTGTCGTAGCCGATGGCTGAAGCGCGGGTTTCGTTTTCGCGAATCGCCATCAACGTGCTGCCGAATGGCGAGGCGATCACCCGGCGCGCGCCGATGAAGATCAGCAGGAACAGCACCGCGACAAACCCGTAGAACGCGCGGGCATCGGTGAGGGACAACAGCACCGTGTCACCGATGCGGATTTCCGGGCGCGGCACGCTGAGCAGGCCGTTGTCGCCGCCGGTCCAGTCGCTCAGGGTGTAGGCGACGAAGTAGGCCATCTGGCTGAAGGCCAGGGTCAGCATCACGAAGTAAATGCCGGTGCGGCGGATCGCCAGGGCGCCCACCAGAAACGCCAGGAAACCACCGGCGACCGCAGCGCCCAGCAATGCGCTGAACAGGCCGAGTTGCAGGTGGATCATCAGCAACGCCGCGCAGTAGGCGCCGGCCCCGAAGAAGATGCCTTGGCCGAACGACAGCAGCCCCGTGTAACCCAGCAGCAGGTTGCAGGCGAGGGCCGCCATGGCAAAGATCAGGATCTCGGTGGCCAGGGTCGCCGAGGGCAAAATCAACGGTAAGCCGATCAATACCGCCAGCACCAACAGCAGCATGTAGCGCGACTGGGTTTTGGCGAACGGCAGGGGATTTTTCTCGCTCATGTCAGGCTCTCCCGAACAGGCCGTAAGGGCGCACCAGAATCACCACGGCCATTGCGCCGTAGATCATCAGGCTCGCGCCCTGGGGCCAGAGTGTGGTCATCAGGCTTTGCACCACGCCGACCAACAGGCCGCCGACCAGTGCGCCGCTGAAGGAACCCATGCCGCCAATCACCACCACCACGAAGGCCACGCCGAGGATTTCCGGGCCGACAAAGGGCTGGGCGCCGCGCAACGGCGCGAACAGCACACCGGCAACGCCGGCCAGGGCCACGCCGAGGGCGAAGGTCATGGAGAACAGGCGGAAAATGTTGGTGCCCAGCAGGGACACGGTTTCCGTGCTTTCACTGCCGGCGCGCACCAGGGCGCCGAAGCGCGTGCGCTCCAGCAGCAGCCACAGGCCAAGGCCAACGAGGCCGGAGAACACGATCAGGAACAGCCGGTAGTAGGGGTAGACGAAATCGCCGACCACCAGTACCCCGCGCAGTAATTCCGGCACGGCGACGCTTTTGCCCACCGGGCCCCAGATCATCACGCTGGCTTCCTGGATGATCAGGGCGATGCCCAGCGTTACCAGGATCTGGAACATGTGCGGCAAGTGATAAATCCGCTGGATCAATAATCGCTCGATCACCCAGGCCAGCGCGGCCACCACCAGCGGCGCAATCAGCAGTGCCAGCCAGAAACTGCCGGTGAGGCTGACGGCGGTGTAGCAGATGTAGGCGCCCAGCAAAAAGAACGCACCGTGGGCGAAGTTGACGAAGTTCAGCAGGCCGAAAATGATCGTCAAGCCGACCGCGATCAGGAAGTAAATCATCCCAAGGCCCAGGCCGTTGAGAATCTGGAACAGGTAAAGATTAAGCATGCAGGAACCCTCGGCAGGCGGCCGCATGAGCGGCCCTGCGCTGTGTCACCAGTAGATTTTCAGCGGATCAGCCGAGCACGCAGCCCGTGGCTTCCACCGGCGGGAACGACTGGCCGGAGCTGAGCACCTTGGCCAGGTCATCCTTGTCGGCCATGTCGCCGGCGGCCTTGCCCACCAGCAGGTAGTAATCCTTGATCACCTGATGGTCGCCGGCGCGGATCGACTCCTTGCCGGTGGGGCCTTCGTAGCTCAGGCCCTGCATGGCCTTGGCCACGGTCGGCCCGTCAAAACTGCCGGTGGAGATGATGGTTTCGAGCATGACCTTGGTGCTGATGTAGTCAGCGGCCAGCGGGTAGGTGGGGTTGATGCCGTATTTGGCCTTGGTCAGTTTCACCAGGTCGCGGTTGAGCGGGGTGTCGACCTGATGCCAGTACTGCGCGCCGAGGTACACGCCTTCCAATACGTCACTGCCCAGCTCCTGGAACTGATCTAGGCCGGCGGACCACACCAGCAGCACTTTCATGCGCTCCTTGATACCGAAGTTCACCGCCTGGCGCAGGGTGTTGGACGACTGGCTGCCGAAGTTCAGCAGCACCAGCACGTCGGGTTTGGCGGCGATTGCGTTGGTCAGGTAGCCGGAGAATTCCTGCTCCTGCAGCGAGTGGTAGCTGTTGCCGGCGTGTTCCAGGCCATGCTCGGCCAGCACCGATTTGGCGCCTTCGAGCAGGGCTTCGCCGAATACGTATTGCGGGGTGATGGTGTACCAGCGCTTGGCGTCGGGCAGCAGCTTGATCAGCGGCACGAGGGTCTCGCGGATCGCACCGTAGGTGGGTACCGACCAGCGGAAGGTGGCACTGTTGCAGTCCTTGCCGGTGACTTCATCGGCGCCCACCGGGGTCATGAACACGCCACCGGCCTTGCTCACTTCCTTGGCCACCGCGAGTGCCGAAGACGACAGGGTACAGCCCTGGAAAAAGCGTGCGCCGTCCTGCTGGATCGCTTCCTGGACCTTGCGCACGGCCTTGCCGGCGTTGCCTTCGGTGTCGATCACTTTGTAGACCAGCGGGCGGCCGAGCAGCTCGGGGTGTTGTTCCACCGCGAGGCGTGAACCCATGTCGGCAAATTTGCCATAACTGGCAAAGGCGCCAGACATGGACTTGAGGCCGTAAAAGGTAAAGGGCTCTGCGGCGAATGCAGAACGCACGCTCAGCGGGAGGCTGAGGGCGGCGGCTGCGGTGAGACTGGCTTTCAACAACGTACGACGCTGCATGGGGTGACTCCCTGGATTAGTTATTGGCAGGAGTGGCAATGGCGATACGGTGGAGCACGGCCTGTGGGCAGGCCTTTTATTGGGGGTTGGGGGGTGTCAGTGGTTGTGATCGAACTCCAGTAGAAAGTGCGGGCTGACCTCACCTTCAAGGGCGGTCATGTGGTGTTCGGCGTCGCACATGTGTTCGTGCATCAGGCTGCGTACGGTGGCTTCGTCTTCGGCTCGGAAGGCGATCAGCAGTTGCTTGTGGTAGTCGAGGTTGGCGGCGTCGAATTGCTTGCGCTTGGGTTTGTAGGCTTTTTTCAGGACGACCAGGTCGCGCAGCAGGTCGTTGAGGAATTGCGCCATGAAGCTCAGCAGCGGGTTGGGGCAGGCCTTGGCCAGCAGGTTGTGGAATTCCAGTTCGGCGATGCGTTGTTCGCGTTGGCCGGCTTCGCTGTCTTCGGGGGCGCTGCAAAAATCGACGTTGTCCTGGAGGGCGCGGTAGTCGTCTTCGCTCAGGCGGCCCAGCACGGAGACGGCGAGTTCGACTTCGATGACTTTGCGCAGTTGGTAGACCTGCTCGCCGTCCAGGTGCTGGAAGTGCAGGTAGTTGCGCAGGGCGCGGCTGGCGGGTTCGGTGCCGGCTTGGTTGAGATAGGCGCCGCCGCTCGGGCCGGTGCGGGTGTTCACCAGGCCTTCGACTTCCAGCGCCTTGAGGGCTTCGCGGGCGGAGCCTTTGGAGCACTGGAAGCTTTCCATCAGTTCGCGTTCGGTGGGCAAACGGTCGCCGGGCTTGAGGGCATCGGTGACGATTGAGCGTTTGACCGACTCGACGATCACGTCGGAGAGCTTCTGGCGTTTGCGGCGCAATGGGCGGCTTAGCATGGTGGGTGATTGATCCTATTAATGCGCATTAATAGTACTTAATAGGGGTTTGGGGTGGGGCGTCAACGGAGGGGGTCGTTTTTGGTTTGGATGGGTCGTAAATGGTGGGGGTGTGTATATCCGTTATTTAGGTAACGGCCGCCTATGGTTCCGCTCTTACAGCGGCTCACTTTTGAAGAGCGCAAAAGTAAGCAAAACGCTCTTGCCCCACCACTCGGCACCTCGCCTAGGCTCGGTGTGCCCTCACTCCGGCTTTGGAGCGTGGGCCGCCGCGATGGGCCATCCTTGGCCCAGCGCGGCTAACCCGGCGTCCTGCCGGGTTACCCACGCTCCAAAGCCTGCGTTCGGCCAGCGTGGTTTAACGGGGCGCCTAAGATCAAGATCAACAGCAAGAGCACAGCGGCCTACCGGCCGGCTTGAGTGTTGAAGAGCAAAATCAAAATCTAAAGCGGGCACGGTCCAAATGTGGGAGCTGGCTTGCCCGCGATGGCATCACCTCGGTGTATCTGAAAAACCGAGTTGTCTGCATCGCAGGCAAGCCAGCTCCCACAAAAAAGCAGAGCTGCATCAGCTTCAGATTTGGTTTTCGCTCTGGATCTTGCCTTTGCTTTTAACACTCAAGCCGGCCGGTAGGCCGCTGTGCTCTTGCTTTTGATTTTGATCTGACTGCCCCAATAAGCCCGAGGCCGAACGCAGGTATTGCGGAGCGGGTAAACCGGCAGGACGCCGGTTTAGCCGCGCCGGGCCATGGATGGCCCGTCGCGGCGGCCCGCGGAGCAATGCCGGAGTGAGGGAACGCCGAGCCTAAGCGAGGCGCCGACAGGCGGGGCAGAGCCCTTTGCTTACTTTGGGGCTTTTCCAAAGTGAGCCGCTGTAAGAGCGGAACCATAAGCCGCCGTTACCGCAGCAACGGATATGTACACATGCATGGCGCAGTAATTGCGTACCCCCCAAACCCCAACCCCAAAAAAGGAGCACCCCCCATGCAACTACGCGCCTTGCGATATTTCCACGAGGTCGCCCGCTGCGCCTCCCTGCGTAAGGCAGCCGAACGTCTATACGTCACCCCAACCGCTGTCAGCCGCCAGATCGAACACCTGGAACACTTCTTCGGCGCCGCCCTTATTGAACGCGGCCCCCGCGGCATCCGCCTCACCGCCGAGGGCGAATGCCTGGCCGAACAAGTCACCTCAACCCTGCGCGGCCTCGACCAGGTACGCGAAGTCATCGCCAGCCGCCAAAGCCAGGTGGCCGGTAACATCAGCATCCATGTGTCAGAAAGTATCGTTTCCACCGTACTCGCCCCGGTACTCGCCACCTTCTACCGCGCCCATCCCAAGGTCACCTTCAACATCGTAATCGCCAGTGCATCGGCCACCCTCGACGCCCTGTGCAGCGGCGAGGCAGACCTGGGCCTGGCGTTCTACCTGCAAGAACGCGCCGACGTCGAAGTCACTGCCCATTGCCAGCTGTGGCACCGGGTGCTGGTCAGCGCCGAACACCCCTTCGCCCAACGCGAAAGCATCGAATTGAGCGAACTGCAAGGCCAGCCCCTGGCGATTCCCGACTCGGCCTACGGCGTGCGCCAGGCCCTGGAAGTGGCCGCGAAAAAACGCGGAGTCACCCTCGAACCCGTGTTCACCACCAGCTCCCTGGAAGTGCAGAAGAGCCTGGCCCGGCAACGGGCAGCGGTGCTGATTCTGCCCCAGGTCGAGGCAGACGTACGGGACTTGGGCGACGGCCTGGTCGCCGTGCCGATCGCCGATGAAGACCTCGGCCGCATCCGCATCGACCTCTGCGTGTACCGCAACCGCCCCCGCTCGGTGGCGGTGCTCAAGTGCCAGGAGATGCTGGCAGGGGCGATGCAGCGTTGTTCGCTGAACTGAGCCTGAGCCTCAGAAGATGTTGATCGGCACATTGGCGACGAGGCGGAACTCATCGTAGCTGCCGTCAATCTGCCCGCCGCTGGCGCGGTGGTTGTAGACGATGGTGCGCAGTACGGTGTTTTTGAGGGTGCCGGACTGGATTACGTAGGCCACCATCAAACCGTTTTCGTTGTGCTTGGCGCCATCCAGGCTGCGCACGTTGTAGCCGGTGTTGTGGCCGTTGCGGTCGCCGTCGTAATGGGTGCCGTCGATGTCCCAACCCTTGGCGTGCCACAGGCTGGCGGTGAGGCCGGGCACGCCGTAGGCGGCGAAGTCCAGGTCGTAGCGCAGTTGCCAGGATTTTTCGTTGGGGCCGTTGTAGTCCGAGTACAGCGAGTTGGCCATGTAGTTGCCGGTGGACTCCCACACGTAGTCGAAGTATTCGTTGCCGAACACCTGCTGCCAGGCCAGCGTCAGGCTGTGGGCCAGGTGCGTGGCGGTGAAGGCCAGGCTGGCGGCGTTGTTGTCGATGTAGCCGAGGTTTTTGTCCCCCGAATCGCTGGTGTGGTAGTAGTTGAAGGCGGTCTTTAAGGCGATGTCGCTTTTGTCGCCGATGCGGTGGGTCAGGCCGACGTAGGTCTGGTCCCACATGTCTTCGAAGCGCGACGCGTAGACGCTGGCCTCCAGCCCGTAACCCGGTTTGACCGTGGCCCCCAGGTAGCTGATGCGTGCGCCGCTGTAGGCGCGGTTGCCGAAGGTGGTGGTGAGCTTTTCGGCACCGGTGCCGGTGCGCGGGATCGCCCGCTCGAAGCTGCCGCCCTGCACCGACAGCCAGTCGAATTCGTTGCTGAACAGGCCCACGCCCTGGAAGCTGGAGGGCAGGGCACGGTTGTCCTTGTAGCGCAGGATCGGGTTGTCGGTCATCAGCCGGCCCGCCTTGATCTCGGTGCTGGACAGGCGCAAACGCACGTCGCCCACACCCAGGCGGCTCCAGGTGGGAATCGCATCGCCGTCGCCGTCTACCAGCACTCGGTCGCCACCATTGGCCACCTTGCCGTGGCCACGCTCCAGGTTGACCGCACTGAAGATTCCCGCATCCACGCCCACGCCAATCAGGCCCTGGGTGTAGCCGGAGCTGTACTTGAGCATGCTGGTCTGGACCCAGGTTTCGCGCACGCGGGTGGGCTCGACGCCGCCGGCTTTCTTGATGCTCAGGTGGGTGGTGCGTTTGGTGTGCTGGTTGGAATAGTAGTGGCGCAGGTTCAGGTCCAGGGTGCTGCCTTCGAGGAAGCCCGGTGCGCTGGCTTGAGCGTTCTCTTGGGCGAAAGCCTGGGTGCTGGACGCCAGGGTGACGGCCAGTAAAAGACGTGAATACATGGTAAATCCCCATACAAATCAGACGTAAGGCGACCGTCCCGGCAGACCCTCAGGTGCTGCCGGTCGGTGGCGAAAAGACGCGGGACAGTGGGAAAAGGTATTCAGCGAACCGAAGCTTCTGTGAGCCGGGTTTCGCGGGCCGGGCTGCCGGGCAGCGACGGGCGGGTTTCCTTGGCGAACCAGGCGGCCGTGAGGCACACCAGGTTGGCGATCAACAGGTACCAGACCGGTGACATTGGGTCGCCGGTGGTGCCGATCAGCCAGGTGATAATGATCTGCGCGGTGCCGCCAAACGCTGCCACACCGAAGGCGTAGACGATGGAGAAACCGGTGGAACGCACGGATTTCGGGAAGCTTTCCACCAATAGCACGATCAACGCCGCGCCGCTCATGCCGTGCAGGCCCGAGAGTACCGCGAGGGTCAGCAGGAAGGTCGCCGGGCTGGGGTGTTCGGTCATCAGTTGCAGGGCCGGGAACAGGATCAGCAGCAACACCACCCGCGGTGTGATCAGGATCAGCCGGCGCCCGAAGCGGTCGCAGAGCATGCCGCCGGCCACCGCGCACACGGCCATGGCGGCGCCGGCCACCAGGGTCGAGAGCATGGAGATGCTGGTGGGCAGCTTCAGCTCGGTGAGGGCGAAGGTGGTCATGTAGTTGAGGAAGTACTGGGTGATGGTGCTGCCGGAAAGGATCAGCAACCCCAGTACCAATGCCCGTCGGTGCTTGCCGCAGACTTCCCGCACCAAGTCGCCGGTGCTGGTCTGCTCGCCGTGGCCGTGGAAGGTTTCGGCGAGGTTGCGACGGATGTAGATGCCGATCGGCAATACCAGCAGGCCGAACACAAAGGGTACGCGCCAGCCCCAGCTGTTGAGGTCTTCCGGGGACATGACTTTGGTCAGGGTGAACCCTACCAGCCCGGCCACCATGGCCGCGACGCCCTGGGCAACCACTTGCCAGCAGGCGTACGTCCCGCGTTTGTGGGGCGGCGCCGCTTCGAGGATATAGGTGGTGGCGGGGCCGGCTTCACCGCCCCAGGCCAGGCCCTGGATCATGCGGGTGAGCACCAGCAGGATCGGCGCCGCGATGCCGATGGTCTCGTAGCCGGGCAATATCGCGATGCTGCCGGTGCCCACGGCCATCATCACCAGGGTCAACAGCATAGCCGGTTTGCGCCCGACGCGGTCGGCGTAGGCGCCGATCAGCACCGCGCCCAGTGGTCTGACGATAAAGCCGATACCGAACGCGGTGACCGACAGCATCAAGCTGACGAAGGCGCTGTCGGACGGAAAAAACGTGTGGCCGATCATCACCGCAAAGGTTGCGTACACACCAAAGTCGAAAAACTCCACGGCGTTACCCAGGACCACGGCAAAAATGCTCTTTTTGCCGGCGTCCGGGGACGGTGTTTCGGGTGCGTGATCAGGATCGGATCGTGTCAATTGCTCAGTGTGCATACCAGCCCCTCGATTTAGTTATAGGTCGTCCAAGCTCCCGGCCGTGTAGGCCCGGAGCTGGCGTGTGGGTGGGCAGTTCTTACAGCGTCAAAGTCAGGAAGGATTCGGCCAGTGGTGGATTGCGCCACGCCAGCTCTCGTAGGTTTTAGCGATTTGCAGCAGCCATTGATCGGCGAAACGCGGGGCGATCATCTGCAAGCCGATAGGCATGCCATCGGCGGCGAAACCGCAGTTGATCGACAGCGCCGGTTGTTCGCCCATGTTCCAGGGCACCGTGAACACAATGTGCTCGAACGGCAGTTGCGGGTTGTTGCTGGGTGAAGGCCACTCGGCCGGGAAGGCGTTGACCTGGTTGGTGGGGGACAGCACCAGGTCGAGTTCGGTGAACACCTGCGCGGCGCGGCGGCGCATCTCGAAGGTCTGGTTGAAACCCTTCACCGCTTGTACGCCACTGATCTCGGCGCCTGGCGCGGCCCAGTCGCGGATATACGGCAAGACCTTGTCGAACTGCTCGCTGCTCAACGCGGACAAGTCGCCCCACTGCCGGGCGCGCCAGAAATGATCGAGGCCGTCGAGTTGTGCCCGGTCCATGATCGGCGGGATCAGCGTGACCTTGGCGCCATGGGCTTCGAACAGCCGTGCGGCGTGTTCCACCGCTTCACACACGAAGCCTTCAGGCTGCATGCCCACGCCAGGCTCGAGCATCAGGCCGACCCGCAGGCCCTTGACCGACAACGGTTGGTTGCTCCACTGGGTGGCGAGTGGCGGCAGGCTGGTGGCGTCGCGGGCATCGGGGCGGGCCAGGTGTTGCATCAGCAGCACGCAGTCGTCGACGGTGCGGGTCATGGGCCCGGCGGCGCGGCCGGTGTAATACGGGTCAATGGGAATGCGCCCCAGGGTCGGCTTGAATCCCACCAGGCCGCACCAGGCGGCAGGCAGGCGCACCGAGCCGCCGATGTCGGTGCCCACGTGCAGCGGGCCGTAACCGGCGGCGGCTGCAGCGGCGGCACCGGAGCTGGAACCGCCAGTGTTGTTGGCGGTATTCCACGGATTGCGGGTGATGCCGTGGAAGCTCGACAGGCCGGAAGACAGCATGCCGAAATCCGGGTTGGTGGTCTTGGCCAGGATAATCGCGCCTGCTTCACGCATACGGGCTGCGGGCGGTGCGTCCCTGAGGGCCGGGGTCAGTCGGGTGGCGGCGCTGCCGAGGGGGATAGGCACACCTTCAGTGGCGATCAATTCCTTGAGGGTCACCGGTACGCCGTCGAGGGCACCGTTGGGCTGGCCCTTGTTCCAGCGCTCGGTGGAGGCCTGGGCCTGCTGGCGTACCTGTTGCGGGTCGAAGGCATAGAGCGCGTTGATCTGCGGCTCCCAGCGGTCGATGTGGGCCAGGAGCTGGTCGTAGTAGTCGATGGGCGCGAGTTGCCGGCTGGCAAATTGCGCCAACAGTTCGGCGGCCGTAAGGGTATGCAGGTCAGTCATCGAACGCTTCCTTGTGATGGGCCGGCTGGCTCATGGCGGGTTGCAGTAGGAACGACTATATAAACCCCGATGTGGCGCGGCCATCACAATCGGTGCAGTTCAGTGTTGCGTTTTTGTGTGCACTGAAACCCGAAGCGCAGCCTCTGGCTTATTTTAAAACCTCAGGCGCAGGCGCTTGAGGCTTTTGTCGTACGGATGGAGCGGTGATTGAAGAACGGCTCCTGTTGAGGTGGGCGGTTCTTTCGAGCGTGTGAAGTGTTCCAGGTGGTGAAATCGAAGCGAGTGACAGAGACTACGTTTTCCTGGATCAGCATGATGGGGGCTGGGTGGCTGCTATCTGAATAACGTGTGCTCAGGGTGACTTCCAGTGTGTCCTTGTCACGGTAGCCGCTAAGCAGGGGGAGAAGAGTAAATGCATGGTCCATTCCTTCTGACTCGGTGGGCATGCCAACGAATACGACAATGCCTACGTACACCTTTCGATCGTTCAAGCTGAACATGCAAGGCGTGTACTTCTGGATGGATTCTCTGAGCAGGTATTTGAAAGGTGTGCCTTCAAGGATGTTCAGGGCGAGCCGGCAGTTCAGTTGTTCATCGGATTTCAACTTCAGCTCTTTTTTCTTCGCGTTGACATAAAGTCTTGCCCAGAGAGAAGGAATGACCAGGGTGGTCAAGCCGGTCTGCAGCCAGAAAACCCAAAGTGCGGCATTCTTTTCGTTGGCAATATCGAGTTGTACCAATAAGGCGCCGAGATAGCGGCCATAGTCTGTTGCAACCCCACGGCCTGCGACGTAAACCGCCTGTTGGGACAATGCCAGAATCAAGGCACTTGTCAGGCTGGCGACGACCAGGCAAACCAGTCCCAGTCGCGCAACCTGTAGATAGAGTAACTGCCCTTCAAAACGATGCAGCCGGCAGTAGTAATAAGGATGCTTGATACACACCAGATAACCGCTGACCAGTAACGGAAAAATGATCAGCAGGCCCATGAATCATTGGCCTCCATTTTGCGGACTTGGCGAATTGCTTCTTTGTAGGCCTCGGATTCCATGACTTCTTCGGCGGAGACTGAAATACCCCATTCTCCCTCAATCCTCATGGTTCTTTTCGACTTGATGGCTTCCACCGTATCCAAGTCATCCTGAGTCGGCTTACCGGCAAACAACGAATACAATCCAAACATGGCGACGACCTCGAAAAGATGTAGTCGTTTTTATAGCAAGCGGCCTTGACCCCCGCCATTGATGGCCGGCGTGCCAGCGTCGCCAGTTCCCGTAGGAAACGTCTCCATTCACACCAACGGTCTAAAACGTCGGCGGCGTAATCACCCAAATCACCACCGCATCCACCTTCCCGGGGTTGCCATACCGATGGGGCTCACTGCTGGAGAAGCTGAAACTGTCCCCTTCAGCCAGCTGAAAATGCCGCTCGCCCACCCATAACTCAAACGTTCCGCTCAACACATAACCCGCCTCTTCACCCTCATGGCTATAGCTCTGCTGGCTATAGGTGCCCGGTGGAAAGCGCGAGTGCAGCATCTCCAATTGATGATTGGGCAGGGGCGTCAGCAACTGGTCGACGATCCCGTCCTCATAGTGAATGCTCTGGCGATTGTTCCTGCGCACCACAAACCCTTCATCCTCCGCGGCTGGCGTGGTCTCGCTGGCAAAAAACCACTGGATCGTCACCCCCAGGCTGCGGGCGATGTTGAACAGGGCCGGGATCGACGGGTAGGCGAGGTTTCTTTCCAGCTGGCTGATGTAGCCGGCGGTCAGTTCACTCAGCTCGGCCAGGGTCGTGAGGGTCATGCCCCGGGCCTTGCGCAAGCCACGGATGCGGGTGCCGAGAAACAGCTGTGGCGGTTGGTCGTTCAAATGTCCCACGCTACCTTCAATCCTTCATAAATCGCCTCTTCGGCGGTACGCGGCGCCAGGCAATCGCCGATGCGCCTGAACGCCACCAGGCCTTCCAGTTCTGCGCCCAGAGTGTCCACCGGCTGGTGACCCTGGCACAACACCAGGGTGTCGATATTTTCCAGCAGCATCGGCTCGCCGCTGGCGGTGTGTTGCAGGTAGACGGTGGTGTCGTCGCAGCCATACAAACGAGCGTAAGGGATGATGGGAATGCCCAGCCGGTGCAGTTCACCGGCCAGTTGATCCCGCACGTACAACGGCAGGTTTTCCCCGCAATGGGTGCCGTTCACCGCCAGCTGCACCTGATGGCCGGCGCGTGTGAGGCGCTCGGCGATGCCCGGGCCGATCCAGTCGCAACGCCAGTCCACCACGACCACCGAACGGCCCAGCGGGACCTCGTCGCGCAGCACTTGCCAAGCGTCCACCACCTGTAGCTCGCCGCCGCGTTCGAAGGCCGGCCAGTAGGGTTCGGCGCCGGTGGCGACGATCACCAGCTCGGGTTGTTCGCGCTCCACCAAAGCACGGTCGACGCGGGTATTGCGCACCACGCGAACCCCGGCCAGTTCCATCTCGCGCTGCAGGTTGGTACTGGCGCCGCCAAACTCGCTGCGCCGTGGCAGTAACTGTGCGAGGAGCACCTGGCCGCCCAGTTGAGCGCTGGCTTCATACAAGGTCACCTCATGGCCGCGCTGCGCTGCCACGGCCGCGGCTTTCATCCCTGCCGGACCGCCGCCGACGACCATAATCCGCTTGCGTCGCAATGCCGGTTGCAACTGGCCAAACTGCAATTCGCGGCCGGTCTCGGGGTACTGGATGCAGGAGATCGGCAAGCCTTTGTGGAAGTGGCCGATGCAGGCCTGATTGCAGGCGATGCATGCCCGTACATCTTCGGCATGGCCGCTTGAGGTTTTGGCCGGCATTCGCGGGTCGCAGATCAACGCGCGGGTCATGCCGCATACATCGGCCTGGCCGCGCTGCAGCATCAGCTCGGCCTCGTGGGGCTGGTTGATGCGCCCGGTGACGAACAGCGGAATCGACAGGCTGGCCTTGAACGTTGCGGCTTCTGTCGCCAGGTAAGCCGGAGCAATAGCCATGGGCGGCACGATATGGATCGCGCCACCGAGGGAAGCCGAGGTGCCGGCGACGATGTGCACATAATCCAGCTGTGATTGCAGCTGTTGCACGGCCGCCAGGGAGTCATCTTCCGTCAGGCCTTCGGGGTCGCGCTCATCGGCTGAAATACGCAGGCCGATGATGAACTGTTCGTCGGTTTCTGCCCGTACTGCGGCGATGATTTCCCGCAGGAAACGCAGGCGTTGTTCAAGCTCGCCGTTGTAGCCATCGGTGCGGCGGTTCACTCGCGGGTTGAGAAATTGCGCCGGCAGATACCCATGGCTGGCGACCACTTCCACGCCGTCAATCCCCGCCTGATGTAGGCGCCTCGCCGCCGCGCCGTAGCCGGCCACAATCTCGTCAATCATCAACTGGTCAAGGGCGCGCGGCATCACCCGGAACCGCTCGTTGGGCACCCCTGACGCCGAGTAAGCCACCGCCAGCAAGCCATCCGCCGACTCCATGATTTCCCGTCCCGGGTGGAAAATCTGCGACAGCACCACGGTGCCGTGGGCATGGCAGGTTTCAGCCAGTTGGCGGTAGCCGTCGATGCAGCTGTCATCCGTGGCCATCAGCACATGGGAGGTGTAGCGGGCGCTGTCATGCACGCCGGCCACCTGCAACACAATCAGCCCGACACCGCCTTCGGCACGTGCCCGGTGGTAGGCGATCAACTGCTCGTTGACCCGGTTGTCAGTGGGCATCGAGGTGTCGTGCCCGCTGGACATGATGCGGTTTTTCAGGCGTTTGCCGCGCAGCGTCAACGGTTCAAAAAGATGCGGAAAGGCATGGGGCGACATGGTGCGGATACTCTAGGCGCTGTTGTTATTATTTTTCTATAGGAGGTCAGCCTCAGTAAAAAATCAACTTGTTTTTTTACTGGCGACTGGATTAGCGTCAGCCACATCAACCACCCGCCTGGAGAATAAAAATGACTGGGGCCACCGAACGACAGCTGCGTGAAGAGCTTGCTGCCTGCTACCGGCTGATCGCGCACTTTCGCATGAGCGACCTGATCTTCACCCATATCTCGGTGCGTATTCCCGGGCCCGAGCATCACTTTTTGATCAACCCCTATGGGCTGATGTTCGAGGAGATCACGGCGTCCAGCCTGGTGAAGATCGGCCTGGACGGGCGCGCGGTCGAGGCTTCGACCCATGGCGTCAACCCGGCGGGGTTTGTGATTCACAGCGCGATTCACGGCGCCCGCGAAGACGCCCAGTGCGTGCTGCACACTCACACCCGCGCCGGGTGTGCGGTGGCGGCGCTGGAATGCGGGCTGTTGCCGGTCAACCAGATTTCCATGGAGTTCTACGGCAAGGTTGCCTACCACGACTACGAAGGCGTGGCGCTGGACATGGACGAGCAGCAGCGACTGGTGCGCGACCTCGGCGACAAACCGGTGTTGATGCTGCGCAACCATGGTTTGTTGACGGTGGGGGAGACGGTCAGCCAGGCCTTCCTGCGCATGTACTACCTGGAGAAGGCCTGCGATATCCAGATCGCCGCCCAGGCGTGCGGCAAGCTGATCCTGCCGCCTGCAGACGTGTGTGAATACACCGAGCGGCAGTTCAATGAGCCTGGCCGCTCATTGGAAGAGGGCGAGCTGGCAGACCTGGACGCCATGCAGCTGGCGTGGGCGGCATTACTGCGGTTGCTGGATCGGGTGTCGCCGGGTTTCCGGGAGTGAGGTAGAGTCGTCCAGCCGACTCTACCCAAGGACACCGCCTCATGACCCAGGAATCCCGTTTCTCCCGTATGGAACCGGAGTTGCGCAAGGCCAATCTGGTCCAGGCCACACTGGTGTGCCTCAAGCGCGACGGCTTCCAGGGCGCGTCGATCCGCAAGATCAGCGCCGAGGCCGGGGTGTCGGTGGGGCTGATCAGTCATCACTATTCGGGCAAGGATGAGCTGGTGGCCGAGGCCTATCGGTCTATCACCCGGCAAGTC
The DNA here is from genome assembly GCF_016650865.1 of Pseudomonas sp. TH34. Lineage (NCBI taxonomy): Bacteria > Pseudomonadati > Pseudomonadota > Gammaproteobacteria > Pseudomonadales > Pseudomonadaceae > Pseudomonas > Pseudomonas sp. TH34. Next base: position 196,782 of record NZ_JAEKFB010000032.1, on the reverse strand, counting down.
ATGGACTTGCTGCGTGACGCCATGGCCAAGGCGCCGCCCAGCCCGCGGGAGCGGCTGTCGGCGTTCTTTCACGGCTCGTTTTCCCCCGAGTTGCTGGACCCGCAACTGCTGGATGCCTGGCTGGTGTTCTGGGGCGCGGTCAAGACGGCCCCGGCGATCAACCAGGCCCACGAACATTCCTATGGCGAGTACCGCACCATCATGCGCTCGGCTTTGGTGGACATGGCCGAGGAGGAGGGTTGGAAGCAGTTCGACGCCGATTTGGCAGCCATCGCTTTGAGCGCCTTGCTCGATGGCCTGTGGCTGGAATCGGGGCTCAATCCCGGTACCTTCACCCCGGAACAGGGCATCCAGATCTGCGAAGCCTGGGTCGATGGCTTGCAGTCCGGCGGCCGCAAACGCTTCCAGATCAAACCCTGAACTGACGATTCCGCGCCGCCTGGACGCAATGTCCGGACCGGCATTTTCCCCTCGAAAAATATTTGCAGTTACCCGATTGCCTCCTTACTGAACACTCGTTTAGTATCGCCCCATGTCGCACCCCTCAAGCCAATTAAAATAATTCGAGGATTCCATGACTACAGATCCGTCCGTGCTCACTCAAGTGCAAGCAGGCGTTGCCTGGATCACCCTTAATCGCGGCGCCCAGCGCAACGCCTTGGACATCCCGACCCTCAAGCACCTGCATGCATTGCTGGACGGTTTCAACAGCGACCCGGCCTTACGTGTGGTGGTGTTGACCGGCACTGGTCGCAGCTTCTGCGCCGGTGCTGACTTGGCTGAATGGGCCGACGCCGAAGCCCGTGGCGCCCTCGAAACCTACGGCTGGACCGAAACCGCCCACGCCCTGATGACCCGCCTGCACACCCTCGACAAACCCACCGTTGCCGCCATCAACGGCACGGCCGTCGGCGCCGGCATGGACCTGACCCTGTGCTGCGACCTGCGTGTAGCCGCGCAATCGGCACGTTTCAAGGCTGGCTACACCAGCATGGCCTACTCGCCGGACGCCGGTGCCAGCTGGCATCTGCCGCGCCTGATCGGCAGCGAGCAAGCCAAGCGCCTGCTGTTCCTCGATGAATTGTGGAGCGCCGACCGCGCCCTGGCCGCCGGGCTGGTGGGCGAAGTCGTTGCCGACGAGCAACTGCACGTCCACGTCGCCGACCTGGCCACGCGCCTGGCCAACGGCCCGACCTTTGCGTTTGCCCAGACCAAAACCCTGATCCGCGAAGGCGCCGGGCGCAGCCTGCCCGAGCAGCTTCAGGCGGAACTCGCCGCCGGTTTGCTGTGTGGACGCAGCGCCGACGGTGCTGAAGCCCTGCGCGCCTCGATGGAAAAGCGCCCACCGAACTTCTCCGGCAACTGATTCCTCCTCAAAACACCCCTCGAACGATCGACAGGTAGCGCCATGAATTTCCAGCCCAGCCAAGAACAAGACATGTTGGTGGACGCGGTACGCAGTTTTGTTGCCAAGGAATTGTTGCCCCACGAGGAGGCGGTGGACCGCGCCGATGAAGTCTCGCCGGAGCTCGCCGCGCAGATCCGGGACAAGGCGATTGCCGCCGGGTTCTATGCCTTCAACATGCCGGAAGAGGTCGGCGGTGGCGGCCTGGATTACCTGTCCCAGGCGTTGATCGAACGGGAGTTGTCGAAGGTCTCCTGGGCGCTGCATGTGTTTGTCGCCCGGCCCTCGAAAATCCTCATGGCCTGCACCGGCGCGCAGATTGGCGAGTACCTGTTGCCGTGCGTGCAGGGCAAGAAGATCGATTGCTTTGCCCTGACCGAACCGGGGGCCGGTTCCGACGCCAATGCGATCAAGACCCGCGCCGTGCGCAGCGGTGATGACTTTGTGCTCAATGGCAGCAAGCACTTCATCAGCCACGCCGGCCACGCGGATTTCGCCATCGTGTTTGCCGTTACCGACACCTACGAACACAACGGTCGCCAACGCAACGCCGTGACCTCGTTCCTGGTGGACCGTGGCACGCCGGGCATGACCATTCGCCGAGGTCCCAAGTGCGTCAGCAACCGCGGCTACCACACCTATGAAATGTTCTTCGACGACTGCCGCGTGCCAGCCTCAAAAGTCCTCGGCGAAGTCGGCAAAGGCTGGGAGGTCGCCAACGCCTGGCTGACCGCAGGCCGCGTGATGGTGGCCGCCAACTGCGTTGGCCAGGCCCAGCGTGCGCTGGACGTGTCCCTGCAATGGGCGGCCGACCGCAAACAGTTCGGCCAGCCCATCGGCACCTATCAAGGCATCTCGTTCAAGCTCGCCGACATGGCCACGCAAATCCGCGCGGCCGAACTGCTGACCCTGAACACTGCCTGGAAAATGGACCAGGGCACCATGACCGACGGCGAGGCCGGCATGGCCAAGCTGTTTGCCAGCGAGGTGCTGGGCAAGGTCGCTGATGAGGCCGTGCAGATTTACGGCGGCATGGGCTTGATGGACGAAGGGCCGGTGGAGCGCATCTGGCGCAACGCGCGGATCGAACGGATCTGGGAAGGCACTTCGGAAATCCAGCGCCACATTATTGCCCGCGAGCTCTTGCGGCCGCTGTTGCGCTGATCGGGTGGGAGAACGCTTATGTCCCAGGCTATTCGCGACAATCTCAAGCGCCTGCTGGCGCCCCGTCACCTGGCGTTTGTCGGTGGGCGCAGCATGGCCCGTGCCCTCAAGCGCTGCGCCGAAGGTGGTTTTGACGGCCAGATGTGGCTGGTCAACCCGCAACATGACAGCCTTGATGGCGTTCCCTGCGTGCGTCGCGTGGCCGATTTGCCGTGCGGTCCGGACGCGGTGTTTATCGCTACCAATCGCGAGCTGACCCTGACCTGTGTCGCCGAACTGGCGGCCATAGGTACCGGTGGCGCCATCTGCTACGCCTCCGGGTTTGCCGAAACCGGCGCCGAGGGCCAGGCCTTGCAGCAACAACTGCTCGAGGCGGCTGGCGAGATGGCGCTGCTGGGCCCCAATTGCTATGGCCTGCTGGATTACCTGCACAGCTCGGCATTGTGGCCGGTGGCCCATGGCGGCAAGCCGGTAGAGAAGGGCGTTGCGGTGCTGACCCAGAGCGGCAACTTTGCCTACAACCTGTCCATGAGCGACCGTTCGCTGCCGGTGGCCTATATGGCGTCGGTGGGCAACCAGGCACAATTGGGGGTTGCCGAGTTGATGGATGTGCTGCTCGACGAGCCGCGCGTCACGGCCATCGGCTTGCACCTGGAAGGCTTGAAGAATGTGCCGGGATTCGCCCGTGCGGCCCATAAGGCCCTGGAAAAAGGCATTCCGATCATCGCCCTGAAAACCGGCGTGTCGCAGATCGGCGCCGAGTTGGCCTTGAGTCATACCAGTTCGTTGTCGGGTTCAGACGCGTTGTACGACAGCCTGTTTGCGCGCCTGGGCGTGATCCGGGTCAGTGGCCCGGTGAGTTTTGTCGAAACCCTGAAAGCTGCGGCCTGCGGTAACTTGCCGGCGGGCAACAGCCTGATCGCCCTGGCCTGTTCCGGTGGTGATGCCGGGTTGATTGCCGACTACGCCGAGCGCAACGATTTAAGCCTGCCCAAACTCGATGAGGGCCAGCGTTCGGAACTGGCGCAGGTACTGCCGAGCTACGCCAACCTGGTCAACCCGCTGGATTTCACCACGGCCATCTGGGGCAACAGCGAAGCCCTCAATACCATGCTCGATACGGCACTGCGCACCGAAGCGGATGCGGCGATGCTGGTGCTCGACTACCCGGCGGAATTTACCGGTGAGCGCAAGGAATGCGACCTGCTGCTGGAGCTGTTTTGCAGTGCGCTGACTCGCCATGGCAAGACCGGCTTTGTCACCTCGGCATTCCCCGAATTGTTGCCGGCTCACGCTCGCGAGCGCCTGCATGCACAAGGTGTTGCGGCGTTGCAGGGCGTGGAAGACGCGCTGGCGGCCTGGGGCCGGATTGCCGACTACCAAAACAATCGCCGGGCGCTGTTGGCCCGTGGCGAATCGGTACTGGTGCCGCTGTGCCCGCAAGCGCTGGAAGCACTCGGACAGTCGCTTAACGAGTGGGATTCCAAGCAGGCGTTGCGTGCTTTCGGCCTGACCACGCCGGCCGGTGTCTTGAGCACGCCAGCGCGGGCCATCGCCGATGCCAAAGTGCTGGGCTATCCGCTGGTACTCAAGGCAGTCAGTGCCGACCTCCCGCATAAAACCGAGGCGGGCGCTGTGGCGCTCAACCTGAGGGACGGCTTCGCCTTGACTGCGGCCCTGGCCCATATGCGTGAGCGGATTGCTGCCTACGCGCCGGGTGTACCGTTCGATCACCTGCTACTGGAATCCATGGCCACGCCGCCGTTGGCCGAGCTGATTGTGGGCATCAAACGCGAAAACGATTTCGGCCTGGCACTGGTGATCGGTGCCGGTGGAATCCTGGTGGAATTGCTTAAGGACAGTCGCAGCCTGTTGCTGCCGACCACCGACGATGCGATCCGCAATGCCTTGCTCAGCCTGCGCAGCGCCGCATTGCTGCAAGGCTTTCGCGGGCGGGAAGTGGCCGACATGGAGGCGCTGGTGGCGGCGATTCGTGCGGTGGCCGACTACGCCTGCGCCAACGCCGGGCAGTTGCTGGAACTCGATGTAAACCCATTGCTGGTCAATGCCCGGGGCGCCACGGCGGTCGATGCATTGATCCGTCTCGCCCAGGTGTGAAGGAGATGACAATGCAAAGCAAAACCTTGACGGGCGGCCAGGCCCTGGTGCGATTGCTGGCCAACTATGGCGTCGACACCGTATTCGGGATTCCCGGCGTGCACACGCTGGAGTTGTATCGCGGCTTACCCGGCAGTGGCATTCGGCATGTGCTGACTCGCCACGAGCAGGGCGCCGGCTTTATGGCCGACGGTTATGCGCGGGTCAGCGGCAAGCCAGGCGTGTGTTTCATCATCACCGGGCCAGGGGTGACCAATGCCGCCACGGCGATCGGCCAGGCGTACGCCGACTCGATTCCGCTGCTGGTGATTTCCAGCGTCAACCACACCGCCAGCCTCGGCAAGGGCTGGGGTTGCCTGCATGAAACCCAGGACCAGCGCGCGATGACCGCGCCCATCACCGCGTTTTCGGCGGTGGCGTTGAGCGCCGAGGATTTGCCGGAGTTGATCGCGCGGGCCTACGCGGTGTTCGACAGTGAACGGCCACGGCCGGTGCATATTTCGGTGCCACTGAATGTGCTGTCGGCACCGATCAAACGGGACTGGAGCAATGAGGTGGTGCGCCGTCCCGGGCGAGGTCTGCCATCGGCGGAAAGCCTCGATCAGGCCGTGGCGAAACTGGCTGTGGCCAAGCGTCCGATGATGATTGCCGGTGGCGGCGCACTGTTGGCCGCCGATGCCTTGCAGCGCTTGAGTACGCAGTTGGCGGCGCCGTTTTTCAGCAGTGTTGCCGGCAAGGGCTTGTTGCCAGTGGCGCATCCGCTGAATGCCGGTTCGACCTTGTGCGTCGAGCCCGGCTGGCAGCTCATCGCCGAGGCGGACGTGGTGTTGGCCATCGGTACAGAAATGGCCGATACGGATTTTTGGCGTGAGCGCCTGCCGATTAACGGCGAGCTGCTGCGAGTGGATATCGACCCGCGCAAGTTCAACGATTTCTATCCTTGCGCCGTCGCGTTGCACGGTGATGCCCGGCAAACGACGCTGGCTTTGCTGGAACGCTTGCCAGCCACGCCGCGCAACGTGGATGCCGCCACCGCTGCGGTCGCGACGTTACGCCAGGCAGTCAGCAGCGGCCATGGTCCGTTGCAACGGATTCACCAGGCGATTCTCGACCGCGTCGCCGCCGAGTTGCCCACCAATGCCTTCATCAGCAGTGACATGACCCAACTGGCCTACACCGGTAACTACACCTTCCCCAGCAATGCCACCCGCAGTTGGCTGCATCCCACCGGCTACGGCACCTTGGGCTACGGCCTGCCGGCCGGTATCGGCGCCAAGTTCGGCGCGCCGGAGCGGCCCGGCCTGGTGCTGGTGGGCGACGGCGGCTTTCTCTACACCGCCCAGGAACTGGCCACAGCGGTGGAAGAACTGGACAGCCCGCTGGTGGTGTTGCTGTGGAACAACGACGCCCTGGGGCAGATTCGCGACGACATGCTGAACCTGGACATCGAACCCATCGGCGTACTGCCGCGCAACCCGGACTTCGCCGCCCTGGCGCGGGCGTTCGGCTGCACGGTCAGCGAGCCGCAGAACCTGGATGAGCTGCAGACGGATTTGCGTAACGGCTTCAAGCGCAACGGCGTGACCTTGATCGAGTTGAAGCATGCCTGTGTGAACCTTTAGAGGAGCAACACCATGAGCGAAAACAACAACAAAATGACTCAAGCGATGCACCGACGGGATTTCCTCAAACACAGCGCCGTAGCCGGTGCCGTGGCCGCCGCGTTTTCCATAGGCCTGCCGCTGCAGGCCTTCGCCGAAGAGGCCACGCCCAAGGCGGGCGGTGTGCTGCGCATGGGGCTGGCCGGCGGCAGCACCACCGACTCCCGCGACCCAGGCTCCTGGGTCGACACCTTCACCTTCGTCGGCTTTTCGGCGGTGTACAACACCCTCACGGAAATCGCGGTGGACGGCAGCGCCATCCCCGAATTGGCCGAGAGCTTTGAGTCGACGCCCGACGCGCGCATCTGGACCTTCAAGCTGCGCCAGGGCGTGACCTTCCATAACGGCAAAAGCCTGACCGCTGACGATGTGGTGGCCTCGATCAACCATCACCTGGCAGCCAACTCCACGTCGGCGGCCAAAACGGTAATCGGCGATGTGGCCAGTGTCAGCGCCAAGGGCAGCGATGCGGTGGTATTCGAACTGCATTCGGGCAATGCCGATTTCGCCTATGTGGTCGCCGATTACCACCTGGTGATCATGCCCGCCAAGGACGGTGCCGCCGACTGGCAGGCCGGGATCGGCACCAGCGGCTATCGCCTGAAAAGTTTCGAGCCCGGCGTTCGCATGGACCTGGAGCGCAACCCTGATTACTGGAAGCCGGGCAGGGCACACTTCGCCAGCGCCGAGCTGCTGGCGATTGCCGACGGCGCAGCGCGGGTCAATGCGCTGGTCACCGGGCAAGTGGACGTGATCAACAAGGTCGACCTGAAAACCGTGGCCTTGCTCAAGCGCAATCCCACGCTGGTCATCGAAGAAACCAAAGGCGCCCAGCACTACACCTTCCCGATGCTCTGCGACAGCAACGAGTTCAAGAACAACGACATCCGCATGGCGATGAAGCATGCGATCAACCGCGAAACCCTGCTGGCCTCGGTGCTGCATGGCTATGGCCTGGTGGGCAACGACCATCCGATCCAGCCCGGCAGCCGTTTTATCAACGCTGCCCTCGAGCAGCGTACCTACGATCCGGACAAGTCGCGCTTCTACCTGCGCAAGGCCGGTGTCGAGTCGCTGAAGGTGCGCCTGCAAGCTTCCGATGCCGCCTACACCGGCGCAGTGGACGCCTCGGTGCTGTTCAAGGAACAGGCACGCCAGGCCGGGATTGATATCGACGTGGTGCGCGAGCCGGCGGACGGGTACTTTTCCAACATCTGGATGAAGCAGCCATTCACCACCTCGTTCTGGTACAGCAGCCTGACCGCCGACCGCATGTTCAGCATCGGATACGCCAAGGGCGCGGCGTGGAACGAAACCCATTGGGATAACGACCGCTTCAACCAGTTGCTCAACGCAGCACGAGGCGAGATGAACGCGCCGCTGCGCCAGGAGATGTACAACGAAATGCAGGGCCTGTGCCGGGACGACGGCGGGGCGATTGTGCCGTTGTTCGCCAGCTCCGTGGCGGCCCGCTCGAACCGCATCAGCCATGGACCGCTGACGGCGCCGTATGGGGAACTGGATGGGTTGCGGCTGATCGAGCGGTGGTGGCAGGCGTGAAGATTTCAGAAACGCCACCAATCAAATGTGGGAGCGGGCTTGCTCGCGAATGCGGTGGATCAGTCTCTATCTGTATTGGCTGATACACCGCTTTCGCGAGCAAGCCCGCTCCCACATTGGTCCTGTGTCGCCTTCGAGCACATGCCCAACTCATGAGAACCGAACATGAATAGCCTATTCAAACTGGTACTCCAACGCCTCGCCCTTGGCCTGCTGTCGTTGTTCGCCGTCTCGGTGATCATCTTCCTGGCGGTCGGCATGCTGCCCGGCGATATCGCCCAGGCCATGCTCGGCCAGTCCGCTACGCCGGAAACCGTGGCGGCGTTTCGGGCGCAGTTGGGACTGGACCTGCCGCCCCTGAGCCGCTTCGTGCAATGGCTGCTGCGCCTGCTGCACGGCGACCTCGGCGCGTCCCTGGCCAACCAGCGGCCCATCGCCGAACTGATCGGCGCACGCCTGGGCAACACCTTGCGCCTGGCGGCATTGGCCGCGCTGGTTTCGGTGCCCCTGGCGCTGGTGCTGGGCATGCTTGCCGCGCTGTACCGCAATAGCTGGTTCGACCGCCTGCTCAACACCTCGGCCCTGAGCGCGGTGTCGTTCCCGGAGTTCTTCGTCGCCTACCTGCTGATCCTGGTGTTTTCGGTCAAGCTGGGCTGGTTTCCCAGCCTGTCCAACCTGGCGCCGGACGCCTCATTCGGCACCATCCTCGAGCGTTCGGTGCTGCCGGTGGCCACCCTGAGCCTGGTGGTGATTGCGCAGATGATGCGCATGACCCGCGCCTCGCTGATCAACCTGCTGGCCAGCCCGTATATCGAAATGGCCCGGCTCAAGGGCATCAGCCAGTCGCGGATTATCTGGCGCCACGCGTTGCCCAATGCCCTGGCGCCGATCGTCAACGTGATCGCGCTCAACCTCGCGTATCTGGTGGTGGGCGTAGTGGTGGTGGAGGTGGTGTTTGTCTACCCGGGTCTCGGCCAGTTGCTGGTGGACTCGGTGTCCAAGCGCGATATCCCGGTGGTGCAGGCGTGCAGCCTGATCTTTGCTGCCACCTACATCCTGCTAAATACCGGCGCCGATGTGCTGTCCATCGCCACCAACCCACGCCTGATGCATCCCAAGGGGTAGACCATGAGCCTTCTCACACAACTGGCCCGGGCGCCATTGAGCGCGAAGTTCGGCCTGCTGGTCATCGTGCTGTACGTGCTGGTGGCGCTGTTTGCACCGGTGCTCGCGCCCTATGGGGAAACCCAGGTGGTGGGCGACGGGTTTGCACCCTGGAGCGGCCAGTTCCTGCTGGGCACCGATAACCTCGGGCGGGATATGTTCAGCCGCCTGGTGTATGGCGCGCGCAACACCCTGGGCATCGCTTTTTTGACGACGGTGCTGGCGTTTTTACTGGGTGGCTTGAGCGGCTTGATTGCGGCGATCAAGGGCGGCTGGGTCGATCAAGGGTTGTCGCGGGTGGTGGACATCCTGATGGCGATCCCGCAACTGATCTTCGCCTTGCTGATTCTCAGCGTAGTGGGCACCAATGCCACCTCGCTGGTGCTGGTGATTGCACTGCTGGATTCCACCCGGGTGTTTCGCCTGTCCCGGGCCGTGGCGATGACCGTGGTGGTGCAGGATTTTGTCGAAGCCGCGCGGCTGCGCGGGGAAGGGCTCTGGTGGCTGGTCACCCGCGAAGTGCTGCCCAACGCGGCCGCGCCGTTGATTGCCGAATTCGGCCTGCGCTTTTGCTTCGTGTTTTTGTTTATCAGCGCGCTGTCGTTCCTTGGCCTGGGCATTCAACCGCCCACCGCCGATTGGGGCAGCATGGTCCGCGACAATGCGGTGCTGATTACCTTCGGCGATATCAGCCCGTTGCTGCCGGCGCTGGCAGTGGCGTTGATCACCGTCAGCGTGAATTTTGTCGTCGACTGGATGCTGCATAAATCCAGCGGCCTGAAGGAGTGTTGAGGATGGACAAGCCATTGCTGGAAATCCGCAACCTGCAGATTGAAGGGCATTACGAAGACGCCTGGCATCCGTTGATCAAGGGCATCGATTTGACCTTGCAGCGGGGCGAGGTGTTGGGGTTGATTGGTGAGTCTGGCGCGGGTAAATCAACCCTGGGCCTGGCGGCCATGGGCTTTGCCCGCGACGGTTGCCGCATCACCGGTGGCTCGGTGTGCTTTGACGGCATTCAGCTGCTGCAGGCCAAACCCGAAGCCTTGCGCAAGCTTCGAGGACTGCGGATTGCCTACGTTGCGCAGAGCGCCGCCGCGTCGTTCAACCCGGCCCACCGGCTGATTGACCAGCATGTGGAAACCGCCGTGATCAATGGCGGTATCAGTCGCGCCCAGGCTGAACGGGATGCGGTGGAGTTGTACCGCGTGCTGCGCCTGCCCAATCCGGAAACCATCGGTCAACGGTATCCGCATCAGGTGTCCGGCGGGCAACTGCAACGGGTGATGACCGCCATGGCGATGGCCTGCCACCCCGACCTGATCATCTTCGACGAACCTACCACCGCCCTCGACGTCACCACCCAGATCGAAGTGCTGGCGGCGATTCGCGATGCAGTAAAAACCTTCGGCAGCGCCGCACTGTATATCAGCCATGACCTGGCGGTGGTCGCACAGATGGCCGACCGCATCATGGTGCTGCGCCACGGCAAGCTGGTGGAGGAGGCCGAGACCCGCACCATGCTCAGCGCCCCGCAGCAGGACTACACCAAATCCCTGTGGGCGGTGCGCAGCTTTCGCACCGAACCCAAGGCCTGTCCGCAGCAGCAGGTGCCGTTGCTGGAAGTGCGTCAGGTGTGCGCCAGCTACGGGCATCAGCCGGTGCTGCATGACGTGTCGATGAGCTTGCATCGCGGCCAGACGTTGGCGGTGATCGGTGAGTCCGGCAGCGGCAAAAGCTCCACCGCACGCTTGATTACCGGGTTGCTGCCGGCTACGGCGGGGCAGGTGCTGTATGACGGTGAAGCGTTGCCGGCGGACTTTCGTCGGCGCAGCAAGGAGCAGTTGCGACGGATCCAGATGATCTACCAGATCCCCGATACCGCGTTGAACCCGCGCCAGCGCATCGTCGACATCATCGGCCGGCCGCTGACCTTCTACCTCGGCCTCAAGGGCAAGGCCATGCGCGCCCGGGTCGCCGAGTTGCTGGAGATGATCGAGCTGGACCCGGCCACGTTCATGGAGCGTCAGCCCCGAGAACTGTCCGGCGGCCAGAAGCAACGGATCTGCATCGCTCGCGCCCTGGCGGCCGACCCACAACTGATCATCTGCGACGAAGTGACCTCGGCCCTGGATCAGTTGGTCGCCGAGGGCGTGCTGAAACTGCTCAATCGAATTCAGCAGCAGTTGGGCGTGGCCTACCTGTTTATCACCCATGACGTGGCCACGGTGCGCGCCATTGCCGACGAAGTGGTGGTGATGCAGCGGGGCAGGGTGGTGGACCAGGGCAGCCGCAGCGCGATCTTCACCCCGCCGTATCAGGACTACACCGGCCTGCTGTTTTCATCGGAGCCGGAAATGGACCCCGACTGGCTCGACCATTTGCTGGCCGAACGGGCCGCCCTAACTTCTTGAGGAGTTTTTATGAAGGTGTTGATTGTCCATGCCCATCCCGAGCCGCAGTCGTTTACCGCGGCCTTGCGTGACCAGGCCATCGCCACCCTGCAAGCGCAGGGGCATGAGGTGCAGGTCAGTGATTTGTACGCGATGAACTGGAATCCCGTAGCCAGCGCCTCGGACTTCACCTCCCGGGAGAACCCCGACTACCTGGTGTATGCCCTGGAGCAGCGCCTGGGGGTGAAAAGCCAATCCATCGCGGCGGATATCCAGCAGGAGTTGGACAAGCTGCTGTGGGCTGATCTGCTGATCCTCAACTTCCCGATCTTCTGGTTCTCGGCGCCCGCGATGCTCAAGGGCTGGATTGACCGGGTGCTGGTGTCGGGCGTGTGTTACGGCGGCAAGCGGTTTTATGATCAGGGCGGGCTGGCGGGCAAGAAAGCGCTGGTCACGGTGACCCTCGGCGGACGCGAGCATATGTTTGGCGAGGGGGCGATTCATGGGCCGTTGGAGGACATGCTGCGGCCGATTCTGCGTGGCACGCTGGCGTATGTCGGATTTGAAGTGCTCAAGCCGTTTGTGGCGTGGCATGTGCCGTATATCAGCGCCGAGGCTCGGCAGGATTTTCTGCACCGTTACCAGCAGCGATTGGAAGGGTTGGCGGATGACCAGCCGTTGGTGTTTCCGAAGTTGGCGCAGTTTGATGAGGCTCTTTATCCACTAGCCTGAACTCAGTGAAGAACCAGTGTGGGAGCCGGGCTTGCCCGCGATGGCGGTGCATCAGTCAGCCTGTCAGGTAACTGATACACCGCCATCGCAGGCAAGCCAGCTCCCACATTTGATCTTCATTGTCAGGCGGGATTGTGTGCCCGCAGCCGCTCGGCAGCGCTGCGCAGCAACTGCTCCGTGCCGTCCCAGCCCAGGCAGCCGTCGGTGATCGACACGCCGTATTTCATCGACGGGCTCAACGGCTGACAGCCTTCGAACAGGTGGCTTTCGATCATCATGCCGATCAGCGACGTGTCGCCCTGCAAGCGCTGCTCCAGCACGTCGTTGAACACTGCCGGTTGGCGCAGCGGGTCTTTGCCGCTGTTGGCGTGGCTGCAGTCGACCATGATCCGCGGCGCGACTTTGCTCTTGGCCAGGTCGGCGTGTACCTGGGCCACGCTCTGACGATCGTAGTTCGGCCCACGGTGGCCGCCGCGCAATACCAGATGGGTATCGGGGTTGCCCGGGGTCTGGATGATCGCCGGATGGCCCTGGCTGTCGACGCCGAAGTGGCGGTGCGGGTGCGCGGCGGAGCGCATAGCGTCACAGGCGATGGCGACGCCGCCGTCGGTGCCGTTCTTGAAGCCCACGGGCATGCCGAGGCCGCTGGCCATTTCGCGGTGGATCTGCGATTCGGTGGTGCGCGCGCCAATGGCGACCCAGCTCAGCAGGTCATCGAAGTAGCCGGCAGCCATCGGTTGCAGCAGCTCGGTGGCGACCGGCAGGCCCAGGCGCAGCATTTCACGCATCAGTTCCCGGGACAGGGTCAGGCCTGCGGCCATGTCGTCGCTGCCATCCAGGTGCGGGTCGTAGGCCAGGCCTTTCCAACCGATGGTGGTGCGGGGTTTTTCGACGTAGGCGCGGATCACCAGCAGCATCTGGTCACTGACTTCATGGGCCAGTTTTTTCAGGTTGCGCGCGTATTCCATGGCCGATTCCGGGTCGTGGATCGAGCACGGACCGACAATCACCAGCAGGCGAGAGTCTTCGCCCTTGAGAATGGCGCGCACGGCTTGGCGATGGGCGTGGATCTGTTCGTTGAGGAATGGGCTCAGGGGCAGTTGGTGCTTGAGCTCAAGGGCACTGGGCAAACGCTGGGTCAGCGCTTCATTGGCGCAGGACAGGGTAGAAACAGGCAGAGCGGCGATCGAGGAGTTCATATTCGGGCTTCCTGGGCAAGCAGCGGGCTGTTCCCGCACGCTCTGCCCTACTGGGGTGTTCGACAATTGGCCGTATTGGCTACGAGTGTTGGCTTGCCACCAATAGGTGACCGATCGGAGGCGGCAGGCTGTCCCGAACGGAGCTTGCTAAATCGCCAGGCGGTGGAGGTGTCGTAGCGGTAATAGGTGGCGTAGTTCATGTCGTGAGTCCTTTAAGTGTTCGGTGTGTGGCAAAAATAATAAGGGCTGAAAAAACAAAACCCCCGGTCGGGGAGCCGACCGGGGGTTAGATTTCTCTGGTAGGCGACCCCTTGAGTAGTGGGCGCCGATTTCAGGTATCAGGCGCGCCAGTGGCTAAACCAATACCCAAAATAAAAGCTGACCAGTGCGCTCAAACCGCTCACACGGGCAGCCACGACCGAGCGCTGGGCGCTGGCAGCAGGGCAAACCTGAATGTGGGTGAGTTGCAACATGGTGTGTCTCCAAATGATGGTGGGAGCTTAACTGAGGCGAGCGGGTGGATTCAATCAGTAATTTCTATTGAGTGTGGGTACTTACGGCTATGACCCAAGTGTCGATATGCTGCACGGACTTCACGATGATTGCCTGGATGCGACCATGATTGCCTTCACGATTGCTGCTGCCCAATCCATCTCCATTGCCGGCGACGTGCCCGGAAATATCGCGCGTCACTTGGCATTCATGCGCACGGCGGCAGAGCATGGTGTGCAATTGCTGGTGTTTCCGGAACTGTCGCTGACGGGGTACGAACCAGCGTTGGCCGCCGGATTGGCGATTGCGCCTGACGATGAAGTATTGACGCCGCTGCGGGAGATGGCCCGTGAGTTGCGCATCACCGCCGTGGTGGGCATGCCGATTCGCCTGGGGGCCGGCAGTGAGGTGTTGATCGGCGCGCTGGTGCTGGGGCCGGATGGTTCGGTGGCGGTCTATACCAAGCAGCATCTGCATCCCGGTGAAGAAGCGGCCTTTGCTGCAGGGCAGGGCGGGGCCGCCCTTGAATGGGGTAACGACCGGATTGCCCTGGCGGTATGTGCAGACTTCTCCCACCCCAGCCACCCACGGCAGGCAGCCGAAGCCGGGGCGAATATCTACGTTGCGGGTGTGCTGATCAGCGAAGGCGGCTACGCTCCCGATACGACGTTGCTACAAGGCTACGCCGCCGAGCACCAAATGCTGGTGCTGATGGCCAATCACGGTGGCCCGACCGGTGGCTGGACCTGCGCCGGACGCAGTGCGATTTGGGGCGCTGACGGCACTTTGATCGCAGCCGCCCCTGGTGTGGGCGATTCGTTGGTGATTGCACGTCGCAGCAGCGCTGGCCAATGGCGCGGGGAACAGGTGGCGATTTAGGAGGCGCAGGCACATGGCGTTTCAACTACAGGCTGCAACCAGCCAGCACCTGGCCTTCGCCCGAACCCTGACCCATCAGGCCATGGGCAACTATTATCGCCAATACGACTTGTCCTGGTCCGATGCCGGGTTCGATACCGCCTGGGCGGGTCGGGAAAACTGGTTGATCTGTCGCGATACCCAGGTGCTGGGTTTCATCAGTCTGAGTCGTGACCCCAAAGCGTTGTATATCCGCGAATTGCACATCCTTGAGGCGTTTCGTCATCAAGGGGCTGGCGGCTGGGTTATCGAGCAGATGGTGTACAAGGCGCGCGCGGAAGGGCTGGGTCTTTTACGGTTGACCGTTTTCAAGACCAACCCGGCGCGACGGCTGTATCAACGCAAGGGCCTGGAAATCGTAGATGCGGAGGATTGCTTCTGGCGCATGGAGCGCAATTGCCGGCCGTGATCAGGTGTGAGTACTGCCAATTTTGGGAAAACAGGCACTTGGTTTTAATAAGCGCATACTGACTTCAAGAAATGACTTCCTGATCTTGCCTTACGGTTTCGTCCTCAACCGGGATGATCCCGTCCTTCATGCCTAACAGGACCGCGACCTTGTGGGCTTCTCCCCGCCGTCCCTTTTTGCGCCCAGCGAGCACTTGATAAGTGGTTGCCGGGTCCACGCCATGTTCCCGGGCGAACGCTTGAACAGACTTACCTTGATGTTCCAGCCAAGCCTTGGCTTGTGCAGCAGTGCGAATACCGGGCATAGTTCAAAACCGTTCAAGTTTGTGTAAAACGAGATGAGTGTGTCACCTCTTGGGGTGTGCCAAATAGGATCATACATCCAAATGAGTGGAATCGGTTTCCGGTTAAGGCAAGAAAGAGAGCGACTTGGCCTGTCGCAGAAAACTTTTGGTGAAATAGGAGGTGTAGAAGCTAACGCACAGGGGAAATACGAAAATGGCGGCCGTGCGCCCAAGGCCGATTACTTGTCCCGGGTGGCAGAAAAAGGTGTCGATATCCTGTACGTGTTGACCGGCACGCCGACGCCGACCCAACTGGAAAATCTGAGCCAAATCGAAGAAAAAGTGCTGGGCAACTACCGTGCGATGTTCAAGGAAGACCAGGATGCAATCCATCGCCTGACTTCTACCCTGGCCGAGCATTCACTCTCCACCAATGGAAAAAACCGGTCATCGGCCCCGGATTCCTGACCTTTTACCCAGGAAATTGAGCCGCCCGCCACTCGGCGGCGGCCCGTTGTGCATTGAAACTCTATATATATGACGCTTGCAGCTAGGTCTGCGCCGTGGTTTTTTGCTAAGGTGTTCAGCAACCTATAAGACCATATCGCGAGGTGTCTGCTTGATTAGGGTGCTAGTAGTCGATGACCATGATCTCGTTCGTACAGGCATTACACGAATGCTGGCTGACATCGATGGCCTGCAAGTAGTCGGCCAGGCCGAGTCAGGGGAGGAATCCCTGATCAAGGCCCGGGAGTTGAAGCCCGATGTGGTTTTGATGGACGTCAAGATGCCTGGGATCGGCGGTCTTGGCGCCACTACAAAGTTGTTGCGCAGCCATCCGGATATCAAAGTCGTGGTAGTGACCGTGTGTGAGGAAGATCCTTTTCCTACACGGCTGCTACAAGCGGGCGCGGCTGGCTATCTGACAAAAGGCGCGGGATTGGCGGAAATGGTCCAGGCCATTCGCCTGGTATTTGCCGGCCAACGCTACATCAGCCCGCAGATTGCCCAGCAGCTGGCGATCAAGTCGTTCCAGCCCACCAGCGACTCGCCGTTCGATGCGCTGTCGGAGCGGGAAATCCAGATCGCCCTGATGATTGTCGGCTGTCAAAAAGTCCAGTCGATCTCCGACAAGCTGTGCCTGTCGCCGAAAACCGTGAACACCTACCGTTATCGGATTTTCGAAAAGCTTTCCATCAGCAGTGATGTTGAATTGACCCTGCTGGCGGTACGCCACGGTATGGTAGATGCCAGCGCCTGAAATGACAGCTCCTGAAATAAAGGTCCAATTCGATCCGAGTGCGTTCCTTGCAACCTGCAGTGGCCGTCCCGGCGTGTATCGCATGTTCGACAGCGAAGCGCGCCTGCTCTACGTCGGTAAAGCCAAGAACCTGAAGAGCCGCCTGGCGAGTTACTTCCGCAAGACCGGCCTGGCAACGAAGACGGCGGCACTGGTGGCGCGTATCGCCCAGGTGGAAACCACCATCACCGCCAATGAAACCGAGGCGCTGCTCCTTGAGCAGACGCTGATCAAGGAATGGCGGCCGCCCTACAACATCCTGCTGCGTGACGATAAGTCCTACCCGTACGTGTTTCTCTCGGACGGCGACTTCCCACGCCTGAGCATCCATCGCGGTGCCAAGAAGCAGAAGGGCAAGTACTTCGGGCCTTACCCCAGCGCCGGCGCCATCCGCGAAAGCCTGAGCCTGTTGCAAAAGGCGTTTTTCGTGCGCCAGTGCGAAGACAGTTTCTACAAGAACCGCAACCGCCCATGCCTGCAGTACCAGATCAAGCGCTGCAAGGCGCCATGTGTAGGTCTGGTTGAGCCTGCGGAATACGCTGAGGACGTGCGCCATTCGGTGATGTTCCTCGAAGGCCGCAGCAACGCCCTGGCCGATGAACTGTCCGGCGCCATGGAGCAAGCGGCCAGCACCCTGGATTTCGAGCGCGCCGCCGAACTGCGCGACCAGATCTCCCTGCTGCGCCGCGTGCAGGACCAGCAGAGCATGGAGGGCGGCACCGGTGACGTCGACGTCATCGCGGCCTTCGTCAACCCGGGCGGCGCCTGTGTGCACCTGATCAGCGTGCGCGGCGGCCGGGTACTGGGCAGCAAGAACTTCTTCCCCCAGACCGGTATAGAAGAGGAGGTCGCCGAAGTCATGGCGGCGTTCCTTGGCCAGTACTACGTCAGCAGCCCCGAGCGCGACCTGCCGAGTGAACTGATCGTCAACGTGGTGCACGAGGACTTCCCGGCGCTGATCGAAGCGATTCACGAATTGCGCGGCCGCGAGCTGGACATCAGCCACCGCGTACGCGGCACCCGGGCCCGCTGGCAGCAACTGGCCGTGACTAATGCCGAACAGGCCCTGGGCGCACGCCTGGCCAACCGGCAGCACGTCGCCGCACGGTTTGACGCTTTGGCCGAAGTCCTCAACCTTGACGAGCCGCCCCAGCGCCTCGAGTGCTACGACATCAGCCATTCCAGCGGTGAGGCCACCGTGGCCTCCTGCGTGGTGTTCGGGCCAGAAGGACCGATCAAGTCCGACTACCGGCGCTACAACATCGAAGGCGTCACCCCGGGCGATGACTACGCCGCCATGCACCAGGCCCTGACCCGCCGCTTCAGCAAACTGAAGGACGGCGAGGGCAAGCTGCCGGACATCCTGTTGGTGGACGGTGGCAAGGGCCAGCTGTCCATGGCCCGCGACGTGCTCAATGAACTGGCGGTGCCCGACCTGATCCTGCTCGGCGTGGCCAAGGGGGCCACCCGCAAGGCCGGTTTTGAAACCTTGTACTTGAATGATGCCGCCCATGAGTTCACTTTGAAGGGCGACTCCCCGGCGCTGCATCTTATCCAGCAGATCCGCGACGAAGCCCACCGTTTCGCCATCACCGGCCACCGCGCCCGACGTGGCAAGACCCGGCGTACCTCAACCCTGGAAGGGGTGGCGGGGGTCGGGCCAACGCGGCGGCGGGACTTGTTAAAACATTTTGGTGGCTTGCAGGAGCTGTCCCGTGCCAGCATCGAAGAAATAGCCAAAGCTCCCGGTATCAGTAAAAAGCTCGCAGAGTTGATTTATGCAAATCTGCACAGCGAGTAGAATGCCTTCTCACCTCGTAGCCAGTTGTGCCGATGAATATCCCTAATCTGATCACCGTACTACGCGTCCTGCTCATTCCGATTTTCATTTTGCTGTTTTACCTGCCGTACGAATGGAGTTACATGGCATCCAGTTCGGTCTTCGCCTTCGCGGCTGCCACCGACTGGCTGGACGGCTACCTGGCCCGCCGCCTGGAGCAGAGCACGCCGTTTGGCGCGTTCCTGGACCCGGTGGCCGACAAACTGATGGTAGCGGTCGCCCTGGTGCTGCTGGTGCAGGAACATGGCAACCTCTGGCTGACCTTGCCGGCGGCCGTGATCATCGGTCGCGAGATCGTCGTCTCGGCCCTGCGGGAATGGATGGCCGAAATCGGCGCCCGTGCCCACGTGGCCGTGTCCAACATGGGCAAATGGAAAACCGCGGCGCAGATGCTTGCCCTGGTGATCCTGCTGGCCAACCCGTCGGATTTCTCCTTCTGGGTATTGCTGGGCTACGCCTTGCTGCTGATCGCCGCGGGGCTGACCTTGTGGTCCATGCTGCAATATTTGCGCGCCGCCTGGCCGCATCTGCGCACCGAGGTTGAAAAGAAATAAAACTTTTTTGAATCAAGGGGTTGACGGGTGATGAGGATTCTATAGAATGCGCATCACCAAGACGCGGGAATAGCTCAGTTGGTAGAGCACGACCTTGCCAAGGTCGGGGTCGCGAGTTCGAGTCTCGTTTCCCGCTCCAAACACAAAGAAGAAGCCACTCTAACGAGTGGCTTTTTTTTGCCTGTGATTTATGCAATAGACGCTTCGGCGTCTTTTTCTTTTCTACGGAAAACTACCGAAATCCAGGGACTTGTCACTTATGGTGACTGAGGCCGGCAGGACGGCTTGAATGACAGCTCACAACTGCCCTCGTCGTACGTGATCAGGATCCAGGAGCTAAAAGCGCTCGTGGGGAGTGAGTTGTTTGGCTTTTGACGGGGTGGCGACACTCAGGCCACGTGTGATCACGCTAACCAGCGAGCATCCCGTAATCCCGGATGGCCATTTCTTTCGAAAGCCTGCGCAGGAATTCCGCCTCGCTTTGCAGCAGCGTGATCATATTCAGGACATTATTGGCTTCGGCCGCTGTCAATCTGCGCAACAGGCTCAGCAAGTCAATCGCGCAGGCTTCGTTGATGGACGCTGACTCGATCAGCCTGAGTTGCCGTCTTTGAATCTCGTGCAAAGGATCCATCAGTCAAACCTTGGGTGCGGTTGAGTTTGTCGTCAGATGACACGGCCGATTTTCAGGCGCGAGAGCGGGGGATCCAATCAGACTGCTCTGAAATCACAGGCACGAATCTCAATCCAGCGGAGGAGGAGCGGGATACTCGGAAACAGGGTGACTGAACGTAGTGGTGCGGAACTCGTGAATCAGCGCCTGCAAGGTCGTGAGGTAGCTTGGGTCGCTCCACGGCGTGGCCGCTCTGAGCAGGACCTCCAACTGCCCCGATTCACGGGCCACCGCTGTCCACTCGATGCTGCGTGCAGCACCGTGAAGACGGTGGGTGGCGTGCAGGGCAGGCTCCAGTCTCTGTAGCACCATACCTTCAAGCAGCGCCTGTAGATCCCGCTCCAACGCTTCACGGATCTGTTGGTGGTCCACCGTGTACCGGTGGGCGAAGGGTTGTGGCAGTAACGTCAGCGTTACGCCGCACCATAACTCGATGGCATCCTGTAATTTTCCGAGGCCGATCGGCTTACTGAGGATGCCATCCATGCCCGCATCAAAACAGCGTGTGACGTGCCCGTTGCCTGTAGAGGCGGATATCGCAATGATGGGGCAACGCGTTTGTGCGGCATCCTGTTCGATCATGCGGAACAGACGGGTCAGCGAATAGCCGTCCTGGTCTGGCAAGTCGCAGTCCATCAAGATCAGGTCGTAGGTGCCTTGTTCAAAGCAGTCCACGGCCTGGGCACCATCTCTGGCGATCACCGCGGTGCAGCCGAAGCCTTCGATCTGTGCCCGCAATACGGCCTGGTTGGCGACGGTGTCCTCCACTACCAGAACGCGCAAGGCCTTTGGTGAGGATGCCGCTGACCAGCTTGTAGCGGGGAGTACGGTTTCAGCCTCCGTCGAATCGGGCGGCGCCAACTCCGCGGTCAACGACAATTCAACGCGCGTTCCGTTGCCCAGCGAACTGTCCAGCGTGAGGGTGCCGCCCATGAGTTTGAGTAAGTCGCGACAGATGACCAGCCCCAGGCCTGTGCCACCGGAGCGCTTATAGGATTGTGCTGCCTGGCTGTAAGGCTGGAACAGGCGAGCCTGGCTTTCCGGGCTCAGACCGATACCGGTATCGGTGACGGTCAAGCGCAGCTGCTTGTTGCGCGATGAAGGCAGGTCACTGATCACATAGGCAACTTCCACGCCACCGATTTCGGTGAACTTGATCGCATTGGATAGCAGGTTGTGCAGCACTTGCCCAATGCGGGTGCTGTCGAGCATCAACAGCGGCAGGTGGGATTCGCCATCGGTGCTGATCGATAGATGTTTCTCCTGGGCCCGCAAGCGATGCAGGTCAACGACGTTATGCACCAGGGTGTAGATGTTCACCGGCTCGTAGTCGAGTCTGACCTGTCCGGCATCAAGCTTGGAAATATCCAGTACGTCATTGAGCAGCCTCAATAACGACTGAGCGCCGTGGTTGGCCAAGTCGGCAAAGTGCTGTTGCTGCTTGTCCAGTGGCGTGTTGCGCAGCAGTTCGACGGCAGCCACCACCGCGTTCATCGGCGAGCGGATTTCATGGCTCATTACGGCCAGGAACATCGCCTTTTCCCGTTCGTTGCGCTCGGCGCGCTGACGCATGCGCTGGGTTTGGTAAATCGTGATGAGCAATAGCACTACCACCAGGACAATTAACGCGATCTCGTGAGGGTAGTGGGATACGACTTCCCTGAGCGGCAGTTCCTGGGTGGCATGTTCGCGCAGCCAGTTAGCGTGCAGGACGCGAACTTCGTCAGGGGTGACCGAGTCCAGCGTCTTCTGGATGATTGAGTGCAGTAAAGGCTCGTTTTTTCGAGTACCCATGCCAATTTGCGATGCCATACCGGTGAGCACCCCGGATATCTGCAGCTGGCCCTGGAACTGTCGATAGAGGAACGGCAGCAGATAGGCTTCGGTGGCAACCGCAGCGTCAGCGGTTCCTTCGGCAACTTGCTGCAGCATCGCCATGGCGCTGCCGCCGATGATCAGTTTCGCCCCAGGTGCCTTCGTCGCGAGAAAATCACTGTAGCGGTCGAAGTAGGGCAGGGTCACGGTCAACCGGTCCAGCTGTTCGGCCTCGAAAAGAGGCGGGCGCCCGGTGCGGGTGATGATGACCGTGGTGGTATTCAAATAGGCTGAAGTCAGCAGCAGCCGAGGATTTTTACCTCCGGGCCCATTAAGCCTGACAGTGGAGATAAGGTCTGCCTTACCGGTCATCAGCAGCTCTATGCGATCCTGGATCGAGTGAGCGGAAACGTAGTCGATCTTCATGCCGGTCTTGTGGGCAATCAGCTGCAAGTATTCAGCTGACAGCCCCTTGAGGCGGCCGTTCTCCACGTATTCGATTGGAGAAAGACTGCCCACTACGGCGACACGCAATACCGGATGATGTTCGATCCAGACTCTTTCCTCGACGCTTAAATCAGGTCCGGGAGGCCGCGCGCCGGCGTTAGCCCATGTTGCGGCCATTAACAGGCACAGGCTGGTGCCCCAACGAACGCGGTTCCTGGTCATCATGTCTAGTCCAGGGTTTTCATGATCTTGAACAAACCGTTATTGGAGGTGACCCCAAGTTTGCGAAAAGCCGTGGCCTTTTGCGTACTGATGGTCTTGATACTGCGATTGAACTTCTCGGCGATCTCCGTCACGGTCATGCCTTCCAGATAGCAGCGGATCACTTCCTGCTCACGTGCCGACAATGCCGCTCGCTGCAAGGCGTTGTCGCTGATAGGCGTTTGCGTCAACTCGCCGGGCCTGGCTGCGTCGGCCACCTGGTAAGACATATCGGCACTCAGGTAAATGGCGCCCGAAGCAACGGTACGAATCGCCTTCACCAGGCTTCCCAGTCCCTCATCTTTGCCTACAAAACCGCGCGCTCCTACACGCAAGGCAAGCGAAACGGTAGCCGACTCATGATGGCTTGATAGCACCAGAATACGACAGTCAGGGAAGCGGCTTCGCAAGGCGCGAATCAGGGAGACGCCGTCGAGTTCATCCCGTCCCAGAGCAAAGTCCAGCAGCAAGACGTTGGCGGGCATCGTCGCCATGCCGCGTATCAGTTCGCGACTGGTTTCATAGACGCCAACAATCTCGATGGATGACTCTTCGGCGAGGTGGCTGACAAGGCCGTGGCGTACCACTGCATGATCATCAAGGATCGCTATGCGTATGGTTTTCATGGATGCCAATGGACACTCGAAAGTAGCCGGATAACTAATTGATTAAAGACCATCTCTCAATTCGGCTCCAGCAGGGGTGAAGATACCGTTTAACCACGCCGTGATTGTTTCAGCACACGCGAGGCGATGTTTGCAGGAATAATGGACGTAAGCGCATCCCTAGGCGGTGATCATGCTCAGGAATACATCGCTCTCCATGGGCCGGGCCAGAGCAAAACCCTGCCCGGTGTTGCAGCCCAGCCTGCTCAGCAACTCGATGCTTTCGGTATCTTCAATCCCTTCGGTGATCAAGTTGATATTGAACAACTGCGCCAGGCCGACGATCCCCGAGATGATTTCTGAAGAGTGGGCAAACTGGCCCACCGCACGCACCAGGGCTCCGTCAATCTTCATCTCGTCGAATGGCATGCGTGACAGCAGGGACAACGTCGCGGCGCCGGCACCGAAGTCGTCCAGGGACACCGGAAAGCCTTTGGCGCGCAAAGCAGTGATCGAGGCTGAAAGGGCCAGCTCGCTGTCGGGCGCCAAGTCTTCGGTCAGCTCGATCTTGAGGCGTTTGCAAGGCAACCCCGCCCGATGCATCTTTTGCGCAAGTCTCGTGGCCAGGCCATGGGCGCAGAGCGTGCGTGCCGAAGCGTTGATAGCGATGGGAATATCAATGCCTGCACGCTTCAACTTGCCCAGGGTGTCGATCACAGTCTTCTCGATAAAGCTGAACAACAACAGATCCAGCCCGAGCTGGTTGATCATCGGGATCAGGACCGAGGGTGGCACATCCCCATGCCGTGGATGGTGCCAGCGGATCAGGGCTTCCGCGCCGACAATCTCTCGTGTCGCCAGGTCATATTGGGGCTGGTAGACCACTCTTAATCCTTCGCCGGTGGCGAGGGCCGCCACCACCTCATCGTCATTGAGCAGTTGCTCCAGTTTTTCCTCATGTGGACTGCGCGGTGCCGGATGGGCGGTATGCGCCAATTGACTGATCACTGCCAGGAGTTGCTCGGGTTGTTGCTCCACCGCGATCTCTACCCGGATACCTGAAGCCCTGGCCAGGCGTGCATGGGAAGCCAGGGCTGCCGTCGAGACGCCATTGAGAGTGTGCGTCCAGCCCTGCTCAAGGCCTGCGGTCAGTACGCCGGGGGGCAGCGCATGCTCGGATTGTGGCTGTGCGGTCCAGACGATATGCGGAATGCTGTGTAGCAGCCCGGAAGCATTCAGGTCGCTGACACAGCACGGCAACATCAAGCTGTCGACATGGTCGGCATGAATCTGCGCGACGATGATGTCGACAGATTGCTTGCGCAAGCGGGTCATCAACTCGCTCAACGAATCGATGTGTTCGATATGAAAAAGGGGGCTCCCGTTGAGCTGCGTGGCTACGCGGTGGGCGTACTGCTCGTCACTGGCCAGGATGACCAGGCTTTGCAGGGCGTGCTCGGAGGGAACGATGACGTGGGCTGCCATCAGCTGATGCTCGGTGGTTGTGGTGAGGTCACATTTGAGCAAAGGCGATGTGAGAGAAATATAAGACTGGGACTAAATCGCGGCTGGACCCTGTCTGGGGCCCGGCTTGTGCTGATCCGAAATTTAAGAGCAGTCCGATATCGGATTTGGCGAGCGCTCTACAGAATTCACCCCGATTCATGGCGGCTCGCAGCATGTGCGGGCATTACAGAACGAGTGCACGCACGCTGTCGCCGACAGCTGTTGCTCTGCGCTTCAATGCCACTTCGTGAGGCCTCATACCTGACGATGTGTGTGTGCTACAGGGTGAGTTATTGTGAAAGTCACGTCGCGTTCAGTCTTGCCGTTTGCGTTCCTGCGATCAGCCCCGCTTAATCCAATTCGCCACGGGGTTCGCATGCGTTATTGCCATGCGCCTGATGCTTGTCAGTCCCGACACCGTCAACTGGATTGGGCGATATGGGGGGTGATGACCCTGACCGGCATAACGGCATTGCTGAGTGCAACTGCCCATGCCGGCAATGGTGTGCACATCAACGCGAATGCGGACGGCCAGTGCGTAAGTTTGAATGACCCGCAGAACAACGATGGCAATGCCGCGACGTATCTTGCGCAAAACCTGATCTTCAAGGATCAGGCCTCGGGCAAGTGCAATTCCGCGACTAAAGGTTCGCAGACCGATTCGGTATTGTTTTACCGTCCAGGGGGCGTTTCTGGCGTAGGGGCGACCTCTCTGACCCTGGGCGGCGAACTGTTCGTCAACAGCGGCCGGGTGATCCTCGGGCAGCCCGGCGGCAATATGGCGATTGGTAACGAGAGTACTCAAGCCAGCGCCGACGGGGCTGCCATTGGTCATGGGGCCCAAGGCCTCGGCCGCTGGGGCATGGCGGCGGGGTTCCAGGCCAAGTCCCTGGCTGACTATGCCCACGCATTTGGCTATAACGCCCAGGCCTCGAATCAGTACGCCACGGCTATCGGCGCAAATACGACGGCGGCGGGAGAGCGGGCCACGGCTGTGGGCGCCGGTGCATCGGCCAGTGGCGGCGGGGCTTTTGCCGCGAGTCGCGACGCCAGGGCGGACGGCACCCACAGCGTTGCGGTGGGCTCTGAGGCCAGCGTGACGGCCAGCAGTAATGAAGGGGTTGCCTTGGGCAACAAGGCCAGCGCGCAACACAACTACGGCGTTGCACTGGGCAGTGGCTCAACGACGCAAAACCTGAAGGCGGTTGCGCCGGTGACGATCAATGGCACTGCCTACAGTGTCGATAGTACGTCGGCCATGGGCGTAGTCAGCCTGGGTAATGCCAGCCAGACTCGCCAACTGATCAACATGGCCCCCGGGGCGGTAAGCAACAACAGCACCGATGGCGTCAATGGCGCCCAGTTATTCGTTGCCTACGATGCGATCCAGAAGCTCGGGGATCGGGAGTTGGTGGCCACTCAGTCGGTGGCGGATGCCCTCGGTGAGGGTACTGCGGTCAAGGACGGCAAGGTGGTGCTGCCGGCCTTTTCCCTGACCAGCCTGGGTACTGGCGTGGAACAGCCCACATCGGTGGTGGGGGCGATCAAGGCCTTGGATCAGGCCCATAAAGGTACGCAGGAAGCCTTGAATGATGTTGATCAACTGGCCAACGCAACGGCAGGGCAAGTTCGTTTGGCGATGGCTGAGAAATACCTGCGTTGGAGCGAGGACCAGCAGGCCTACACGGCCAGCGAAGGCGCCCACCCTGAGAGCCGGATTGCCAATGTAGCCGCAGGTGTGGCTGCTACCGACGCGGTGAACAAGGGCCAGTTGGACGCCGTGGAAAGTACGGCCAATAACGCGAACAGCCTTGCTGCCAGCGCGCTGTCCGGTGCCAACGCAGCGATGGCCACCGCTGACGATGCCCGCAAAACGGCAAGCGCGGCGCAAGAGGGTGCCGACGCTGCCCTGCAAACGGCGGCGGGAGCACGGGCAACGGCAGATAATGCGCAGAGCACCGCCAAGGACGCCTCCAGCTCGGCCGAAACCGCACAGAAAGCTGCAGAAGCCGCGCAAGGTTCCGCCACTGCCGCGATGGGGGTGGCATCAACCGCGCAGGCGACAGCTGATGCCGCCCAAGGCACCGCCAGCTCGGCACTGGGGTCGGCAAGCGGCGCGCAGCAACTGGCACAGGCTGCACAGGAGGCTGCGGACGTGGCGGCGAATTCCGCAACGACGGCGCAGCGAACTGCAGAGGCTGCAGAAGGCAAGGCGAGCTCGGCGTTGGCCGGTGCCGATGATGCCCGTAAGGCGGCAGACGGTGTGCGAGCTGCTGCCGATGCCGCTTTGGCCAAGGCCGACAGCGCCGAAAAGAGCGCAGGTGTGGCGCAAGGGACGGCCAGTACCGCGCTGGACTCCGCGGCTGACGCCCAGAAAACTGCCGAATCCGCCCGGGGAACCGCCGAACGGGCGCAAGGGGCCGTTGCGACTGCACAACAGACGGCCGAAACCGCACAGGGTGTCGCCAACACGGCCCTGGGCTCGGCAGCCACTGCCCAGAAGACGGCCGAAGCCGCACAAGGGGCAGCCACCACAGCACTGAGTTCGGCGTCTGAAGCGCAAAAAAGCGCCGCGACGGCCCAAGGCACTGCCGATACCGCGCTGACCACGGCCTCCAGCGCCCAACAAGCCGCGAATGCTGCGCAGGGCTCTGCCGATACGGCGTTGGGCACGGCTGTTCGGGCCGGCGAAACCGCTACGGCCGCCCAGGGCTCCGCCGATGCCGCCTTGGCTGCAGCCGCCAGCTCCCACAAGACTGCCGACGTGGCCCAAGGCACTGCGAACACGGCGCTGGACAAGGCCGCCGTGGTGCAGAAAAGCGCCGATGCCGCGCAGCTTATAGCCAATCAGGCGCTCAGCGCCTCCGAGGGTGCCGGGCAATCCGCCAACGCGGCCCAAAGCGCGGCGGATTCGGCATTGGCAACGGCGACAGGGGCGCAGACTGCCGCTCAATCGGCTCAGGATCGCGCGGATGCCGCCGGCAGTTCGGCGGCCGGTGCACAACAGGCCGCAAATGCCGCGCAAGGCACGGCGGACACCGCCCTTGGTGCTGCCTCCACGGCACAGCGCACGGCCGACGCCGCCAAATCCACCGCAGACCAGGCACTGAACACGGTCTCCACGGCGCACCAGGCGGTCGAGACGGCCCAAGGCACGGCCGATGCAGCGCTGACCGCCGCAGCCAGCGCGCAAAGCGCGGCCGGTAACGCCCAGGGTACCGCTGACGGCGCATTGGCTTCGGCGGCCCGGGCACAGCACGCCGCAGATGCTGCCCAAGGCACGGCAGACACGGCATTGAGCTCGGCTTCCGGCGCGCAGAAAACCGCTGAAACCGCGCAGAGCTCCGCCGATACCGCCCTGGCTTCGGCCGCGTCCGCACGCAATGTGGCGGACAAGGCCCAGAGCACGGCGGACGCCGCCGGTCGCTCGGCAAACGATGCGCTGCAGGCCGCGACAACGTCACAGGCCAGCGCCGACAACGCTTTGGACGCCGCAAGCAATGCCCAGAAAGGGGCGGTCGCCGCCCAACACACCGCTGATGCGGCCAAGGCCACCGCCGATATCGCCACCGGCCAGCTCAAGGGCCTGGACGACGGCCAGACGGTCGTCCAGCGCATTGACGCGGCTATCCGAAGCGCCGCAGGTGTAGCCAGTGAGTTCGTTGCCAAGGCTCTGGGAGGAGGTTCCACCGTGGGTAGCGATGGCCAGCCGACGGCGCCGGCCTATGCCATCAGTCAGATCAATGCCGATGGCAGCGTCCAGCCCGCTCCTCAACTCCATGACAACGTGGGCGCTGCCCTGACGGCTTTGGACCACAATGTCGGCACGGTCAACGCCGCCGTGAACCGCCAGGGCGCAGCACTCGGCGCCTTGGGTGAGGGCGTCCGGGCCCTGCGTGACGATAGCGTTGTGTGGGACGAGGCCAGCGGCGCTTATACCGCGGGTCGTGGCGCGGATCGCAATGAGCCGGCACGCATCGGTAACCTGGCGGCCGGTGTTGCACCAAGCGATGCCGTCAACAAAGGGCAGCTCGATACCGTCGCGACCACCGCATCGCAGGCCGGCAGCGCCGCTGACGCAGCCCGGGCGGCAGCGGTGAAGGCCCATGGGACAGCGGATGGCGCGGTGGTTGCTGCTACTTTCGCCCAGACCGCTGCTGATGCCGCGCAACATGCTGCCGATACCGCTGGCAGCACTGCTGCCGACGCACATGAGGCTGCAAACGCTGCTCACACGTTCGCCAGTCAGGTTGGCCAGGTGGCGGAGCGCGCCGCAGCGCAATTGCAGGGGCTGGAGGAGGGTGAAACCGTACTTGATCGCATACAGTCAGCGAACCACGCAGGTCGACAGGCATTGGCTGATGCGCTGGGCGGTGGCGCTGCTGTCAACGCGGATGGTTCCGTGAAAGCACCGGCCTACGCTGTGACCCGGATCGACTCTGAGGGGGGCCCCGCTGGCCAGGTCCGGGCTGGCAACGTCGGGCAAGCGATCAAAACACTCGACGTGTCGCTGAATGCAGTCAACGCCAAGGCCGACAAGGCCACAGCGAGCATGGGCAGTTTGCGCGAGCAGGTGAACAACGGTCAGGCCGGCCTGGTTCGACAGGACGCCCTCAACCGGGACATCCAGGTGGCGCGGGACACTGACGGCGTTCGTGTCGATCTCAGTGGTACCCAGGGACCTCGGATTCTGACGGGTGTGAAGGACGGCGCCTTGGGTGCCGACAGCACCGATGCCGTCAATGGTCGACAACTCGATGCCGTCAACCGGCAGGTCAAGCAGTTGGCACAGCAAGCCTCCGGCATCGCGGTAGACACTCAAGGCGGTGACAAGGCGACGGTGGCGCCGGGCAGCAAGTCCGTGGCGGCAGGGGCCAGCGCCCAGGCCGGTGGCGAACGCAGTGTTGCCACGGGGGCCGGTGCAGTGGCCCAGGCGCCTCGCAGCACTGCACTGGGGGCTGGTGCCAAGGCCGATGCGCCAGGCAGCGTCGCGCTTGGCGCCGGCTCCCAGGCCCCGCGGGCGAATACCGTCTCAGTGGGCGCGCCGGGCGCCGAGCGGCAAATCACTAACGTAGGGGCAGCCAGCGAGGCGACGGATGTCGTCAATCTCGGCCAGGCCACGCAGATCTCCAACCAGGCCGCTGACCGCACGCTACGGCAAGCCAACGCCTATACCGACAGCCAGATCAGCGCGGTGCGCCAGGACGCCTATGCCGGCATCGCGTCGGCCATGGCCATGGCAGCCTTGCCTGTGGCTTCGACACCGGGCAGGAGCATGGTGGCCATGGGGACGTCGGTCTATGAGGGGCAATCAGCCTTGGCCGTTGGCCTCTCGGGGCGCACCGAAGATGGCCGTTGGGCGTACAAGGCCAATGGTTCGGGCAGTGCCCAGGGAAGTGTCGGGCTGGCGGTTGGCGTGGGTTACGAATGGTAGGGCCTGATATCGGCAGGTCGAGGGGCTGGCCCTCGGCCTGCCGATTTAGGAGCAGTCCGATATTCCTCTCCGGCCTCACTGTCCACAATAACCCTCAGTAATCATTGCCCGCTGTCGCAGCGGCTACCACTCGTGGAACCCGTCTCAGCCATCGGATTGCCGTGGTGCCTTGTTTCGGTTCGACGCATCCGTCAATGTCTCAGGTAAGTCATCGTGAAAGTCACATTGCGTTTCGATTCGCAGGTCGCTTGTCTGCATGCTGTTCCTCTCAACCCACTTCGCTCCCTCATTCGCGGCTTCTACTGCCCCGAGTTTGCGGTCACATCACGCGGTTGGCCGATTCTCGGCCTGCTGACCCTTACCGGGGTTTCGGCGCTGCTGGGCGTGTCTGATGCCCGTGCAGGCAATGGTGTACACATCAATGCGAATGACAGCGGCGAATGCGTCAGTCTCAATGACCCCCAAAATACTTATATTGCAGGCACCGGGGCCGACAGAGCCTATTTGAACGAAAGCTTGAATTTCAAGGATGGTCAGTCGGGACGGTGCGACTCGGACGCCAAAGGTGGCCAAACCGAGAGCGTGATGTTCTATCGGCCGTCAGGAACGCCGGGTGTTGGGGCAACCTCGCTTTCCTTGGGCGGGGAGCTGTATATCAACAGTGGGCGGCTGATGTTGGGAGGTGTCGACGGCAGCATCGCGATTGGCCATTCCGGCATCGAGGTTGGCGCCCCGTTTGTGACTGATAACGGCTTTGCCTTCGGCCGCGGTGCCCAGAGCACGGCCGCCTGGACCATGGCCTTGGGTCTTACCGCCAGGGCCCGGAACCCCTATGCGCTGTCGTTCGGGAATACCGCTACGGCCTCCAATACGTTCAGTACTGCATTCGGTTCGGCATCCACTGCTTCAGGTGAGTATGCCACTACACTCGGCGCGAGCGCACAGGCGGGCGGTGCGGGTTCGTTCGCCGGCGGGCGATTCGCAGTATCACGAGGGGACAACTCGGTAGCGATCGGCAGGAACGCGAGCGCATCCAACTTGGAAAGCCTGGCACTTGGTTACAGCGCCCAGGCCCCTCAGAGGGCGAGTGTCGCGCTCGGCAGCTTTTCGGCCACTGACGATCTGCGCGAAGTTGCGCCCGTGACCCTCAATGGACGCGTCTACTCTTTCGACCGCAACAGCGCGGTCGGCACGGTCAGCGGCGGCAGTGCGGCGCGATTGCGCCAATGGATTTTTGTAGCTCCAGGGGCGGTGAACGCCACGAGTACAAATGCCATTAATGGTGCCCAGTTGTTCTCGGGATATGAGGCGATCCGCCGTCTCGGCACACGTGAGACCACGGCCGCTGAGTCGGTGGCTCAGGCCTTGGGGTCCGGCCCGTTGGCCCAGGGCAACCGGGTAGTGCCGGCACCGCTTGTGCTGACCAGCATCGACCAGGGAGCACCGCCGCCCACCACGCTGTTGGGGGCGCTGGCGGCTTTGGACGAGGCGCACAAAGTCACTGATGGGCGCATGGGGGAAGTGTTCGATTCCGTCATGGATATCTCGGAAAAAGCCCAAGTGTTGAGGGCGACCAAGAGGTTCTACTGGAACCCACAGACCGGTGCGTATGATGCCGACAGGGACGCCGGTGTGCCCGCGTCGATAATCAATATGGCTGCCGGCGTAGCGGCAACCGACGCCGTCAACAAAGGTCAGTTGGACGCTGTTGAAAGCAGCGCGATGCGTGCTCAACAAGCGGTCGACACCGCCAGTGCTGCCGTGGACAAGGCTCGTCAGGTGTCGTTGGCGGTAAAGGATGCCGCCGACTCATCGTTGGCACGGGCCAACAATGCCTCCCAGGAGGCAGCTGGCGCACTCGCCGCCGCCAATCTGGCCCAGGGCAGCGCCGGTGCGGCGGCAAGCGCCGCCAGCAAGGCCGGCGCGACTGCCGCCAACGCGCAAGTAGCAGCGGAGCGTGCCGGCGTTGTTGCCACCAGTGCTCAGCAGTCGGCCCAGACCGCCCAGGGCGCCGCCACGCAAGCACAAAGCAGCGCAACGACGGCGCAGGCTCTGGCCAGCGCCGCACAAACCCGCGTGAAGGAAGTGGTCGATATCGTGGACGAGGCCACGACTGCCGCAACAGCTGCCCTGGGCTCGGCTGATGCTGCTTCGGGTGCAGTCACTTCGGCGCAGGCCGCTGCTGCGGATGCACAAGACCGGACGGACCAGGCTGCCACTGCAGCTTCACGTGCACAGGGGGTGGCCGATGTTGCACAGCGTGCTGCGGATGCGGCCTTGCTTGCTGGCAACGGCGCCGAAGTTGCCGCGGATGCTGCGCAAGCCACTGCCGGCCAGACCATGAGCGCAGCGAACGCCGTACAGGTTGCGGCGGCTACCGCTCGTGGAATTGCCGATCAGGCCACGGGGGCTGCGTCGACGGCCCAGGGCGCCGGTGAGGTCGCCAAAAGCATGGCTGACAGAGCCCAGGACGCGGCTGCTGGTGCACTCAGCGCCGCCGGTTCGGCACAGGTTGCAGCCAATGCCGCGCTTGGCGCGGCAACCGACGCCCAGACAACGGCCGCCACCGCCCGGCAAACAGCTGACTCGGCGGGTGCTGCGGCCGCCACTGCGCAAACCAATGCGCAGAATGCCCAGGGCACCGCAACAAAAGCTCACAGCACCGCGGCTTCTGCCCAAGGTCTGGCTGATGTCGCCCAGCGCTTCGCAGACAGCGCATTGGGCGCTCTGGAAAACGCTGCGGTTATCAGCGATGGAGCTCAAGGCATCGCTGACGTTGCGTTGTCCTCGGCCTTGCAGGCGCAGCGGTCTGCGGATGCCGCGCAGCACACCGCCGGCGCTGCGCAGGGCTCTGCCATCAGTGCGAACAATACCGCCATGGCAGCGCGCGACAGTGCCGACACAGCACTCGGTGCGGCATCGACAGCACGGAAGGCTGCCAGCGCTGCCAGCATTACCGCCAATCAAGCGCTGAACCTCGCCACCGGCGCACAAGCTTCCGCTCAGGCTGCCCAAGGCACTGCCGGCACCGCCTCCGCTGCGGCGTCCGGCGTACAACAAGCCGTGCTGGACACCCAAGCCAAGGCTGACGCTGCGTTGGCCGCGGCATCCACCGCTAAGGCGGCTGCGCAGACGGCGCAGGGTGCGGCGGACCATGCGATGCTGACCACCTTGGCGGTCAATGAGAAGGCCCTGGCCGCCCAAGGCAGCGCCAATGCGGCCCTGGAGACGGCAAACACCGCGCGGCGTAAGGCGGACACGGCTCAGGCCTCGGCGCAGCAAGCAAACAGCGCCGGCATCGATGCAATGAGTGTCGCCGCCGCGGCGCAGTCGGACGCCGATCAGGCACAAGGCACCGCAACTGAGACAAGCCAGCGTGCCGCTGCCGCACAAGTTACGGCAGGCATGGCATCGGGCGCTGCGTCAGAAGCCGCGCGAGCGGTCGATAATGCCCAGGGCACCGCCAACGCTGCCCGGTCCGCCGCCGATGTGGCGGCCGTTCAGCTTGCCGGCCTCGACTCCGGACAGACCGTGGTAGAGCGCCTTGATGCCGCGCTAAAGACGGCTTCAGGCCTTGGCCGTGAGGCCATCACCCGGCTGCTGGGTGGCGGCTCAACCGTGGACGCCGAAAGCCAACCCACGGCGCCCGCCTATGGCATCCCCGTGATCGCGACCGATGGTAGTGTTCAGCCTGCAATCAAACACGACAACGCAGGGGATGCGCTGAATGCGGTGGCGGGCAGTCTTTCCACGCTCAACGATGCCGTACGTACCCACGCCACGGCGCTTGGTACGGTGGGCGAGGACATACAAGGCCTGCGCGATGACACGTTGCAGTGGAGTGGTATCGACGGGGCCTACAATGCCAGCCGTGATCATTCGGGCAGTGAGCCGGCCCGCATCGTCCAACTTGCCTCCGGTCGCACACCGGCCGATGCGGTGAACAAGGGCCAGCTGGATGAAGTTGATCGCGTCGCGGCGGCAGCCCGGAGTGCCGCCGAGGCTGGGAAAACCATGGCAGACCAGACGCAAGGCGCAGCCGTGCGTGCGACAGACGCCGCTGTCACTGCAAGGACGGGTGCAGACGCGGCCATGGGCATTGCCGAGGCCACACAAACTGCCGCTGCAATGGTGCGTGATCGCGCCGATGCAGCGCACGCCAGCGCGACGCTCGCCGGTCAGGTCGCGGACCAGTCAGCTGCAAGGCTGTACGGTATTGCCCAAGGCGAAACCGTACTCGGGCACATCCAGGACGCCGCTCGAGCCCATGACCAAGCGCTGGCTACCGCATTGGGCGGCGCCGCAACTGTGAACGCCGACGGTTCAACGAGTCCTTCGCCTTACACACTGACGCAGCCTGGCAAGAAGGGCGCCGGGGCTCAGTCGATCAAGGTCGACACTATTGGACAGGCACTCGGTCAACTCGAAGACCGTGTTGTGGCTGCCGACGATCAATCGAGCGCCGTCAGTGCGCAAACCGACACCCTGCGCAAACAAATGGACAGTGGTGAGGTAGGGCTGGTCCGCCAGGATCCGTTCAGTCGTGACATACAGTTGGCCGGTGCCGCTGATGGGGCCCGGGTCGATGTCACTGGCAGCCAAGGCCCGCGCAGCCTTGCTGGCATTGAGGGTGGTGAGGTCAGTTCTACCAGTCTCGATTCCGTCAACGGGCGCCAACTGGAGGCAGTGAACCGGCAGGCCGAGCAATTAGGCCAGCAGTCTTCCGGCATCGCCGTGGATGCGAGCGAAGCTGGCGACAATTCATCCACCCGTTCGGGTAGTCAATCCGTGGCGCTCGGGGCGCAGGCTCAAGCCGGAGGCGAGCGCAGTGTAGCCATTGGGGCGGGCGCCACTGCGCAGGGTGAACAGGGCACTGCGCTGGGTTCGCGGGCAAGTGCCAATGCGGCGAACAGTGTGGCGTTGGGGGAGGGTTCCCGAACCGGTCGGGCCAACAGTGTGTCTGTAGGCGCCCACGGCACCGAGCGTCAAATCAGCCATGTTGCCGAGGCTGCGCGAGGCACGGATGCGGTCAACTTCCGGCAGGCGAAGCGGCTTTCAAACCAGGCCGCCGTTCGCTCGCTAAGTGAGGCCAATGCCTATGCCGACCGTCGTATCGGCAGCCTGCGGCAGGACGTGTATGCCGGTATTGCGACGGTGATGGCCACTTCCGGGTTGCCGGTGGCTTCCTCGCCGGGCAAGTCGATGGTGGCGGTGGCAACCGCTTTGTACGAGGGCCAGCCCGCTCTGGCCGTTGGGTTGACGGCGCGTTCCAGGGGTGGGAAATGGACCTACAGTGCAACCGGGGCGGGTACTGCACAGGGTGATTTCGGGCTTACCGTGGGACTTGGTTACCATTGGTAGTTAATCCTTTTTGCATAAGAGGTTTCAGCCTTTCCTTAGGCCAGCAGCACTAATTCACCTGCGGCGCCCAAAACACCCACTTCTCGTTTGGCTGTTTAAATGTTGCAAAAACAAGTCTGGAATTAAGTCTTTCCCAGCCGTCAGGGTCGTCCACGGTATGTATGGGGGGATGCAGTACCATCAGTTGCGCGTTCAATCCCAAGAGTCGGTCTATCAAGCGGTAAGGTTGCGGCTATTAGAGTTTTCTGCGAACGAGGCTAATCTTTGCAGACGTCAGTGCCAGCATTTCGTTCAAGCGCCTGGCGGCAAGCTGATCAGCGCCACTTGCAGAGCCGCCCGATCATTATTGAGAGGCCTGCACTTTTGAGTTTCACCATCAATGTCCAGCGTGCTCCAGCGGACAGGATGGTACGGATGAACATGACGAAAAGGTGTATCAAGCATGTCAACTGAATCGAAATGCCCTTTCAACCACGCTGCGGGTGGCGGCACCACGAACCGAGACTGGTGGCCCCAGCAACTGAATCTGAAGATCCTGCATCAGCATTCCTCCCTCAGCGACCCCATGGGTCAGGGGTTCGATTACGCCAAGGCGTTCAAGAGTCTTGACTTTGAAGCGGTCAAGCAGGATTTGCGCGATGTCATGACGCAATCCCAGGACTGGTGGCCTGCGGACTTTGGCCATTACGGCCCACTGTTCATTCGCATGGCCTGGCACAGCGCCGGGACTTACCGTACCGCTGACGGTCGTGGCGGTGCCGGTACCGGTCAGCAGCGCTTTGCACCGCTCAACAGCTGGCCTGACAACGTCAGCCTGGATAAAGCCCGTCGCCTGATCTGGCCGGTCAAGCAAAAGTACGGCCGCCAGATTTCCTGGGCCGATCTGATCGTCCTCACCGGTAACGTTGCGCTGGAGTCCATGGGCTTCAAGACCTTCGGGTTCTCTGGCGGTCGCCCGGATGTCTGGGAACCGGACGAAGACGTTTACTGGGGGGCCGAGACCACTTGGCTGGGGGGAGAAGAGCGTTACGGCGTGCAAAAGAAAATGCAGCAGCCGGGCGATGGTACGTTGGTTGCCGAGCCGCAGAACCATGGCAACGAAGAAAGCCGCACCGGGAGCGGCGAGCGCAATCTGGAAAACCCTCTCGCCGCTGTACAGATGGGCCTGATCTACGTGAACCCGGAAGGGCCGGAAGGGGTTCCGGACCCGGTTGCCTCGGCGAAGGATATCCGTGAAACCTTCGGCCGCATGGCGATGAATGATGAAGAGACCGTTGCACTGATTGCCGGCGGTCACGCCTTCGGCAAGACCCACGGCGCAGGCCCGGCGGATAACGTCGGCCCGGAACCGGAAGCGGCTGGCCTGGAAGAGCAGGGGCTGGGCTGGAAAAACAGCTTCGGCAGCGGCAAGGGCGGTGACACCATCACCAGCGGGCTGGAAGTGACCTGGACCTCGACGCCGACGAAATGGAGCAATGAGTACCTCGAAAACCTCTTTGGCTTTGAATGGGAACTGACCAGAAGCCCGGCGGGAGCGCATCAGTGGACACCGAAGAACGGTGCCGGCGCCGGCAAGGTTCCGGATGCCCATGACGCTGGCAAGCGGCATGCGCCGAGCATGCTGACCTCGGACCTGGCGCTGCGTTTCGATCCGGCGTACGAACAGATTTCCCGACGTTTCCTGGCCAACCCCGACCAACTGGCGGACGCCTTCGCCCGTGCCTGGTTCAAGCTTACCCACCGTGACATGGGCCCCCTTGCCCGTTATCTCGGCCCGGAAACCCCCGCGGAAGAGTTGCTGTGGCAGGACCCGATTCCTGCGCTCGATCATCCACTGGTGGATGAGCAGGATGTGGCGGCGCTCAAGCAAAAGATTCTCGCCGCGGGGCTGACGGCCTCACAGCTGGTTTCGACGGCATGGGCAGCGGCGTCCACCTTCCGTGGCTCCGATAAACGCGGGGGAGCGAATGGCGGGCGCCTGCGTCTGGCTCCGCAGAAGGACTGGGCGGTCAACCAGCCTGAGCAACTGTCAGGCGTATTGAAGCATCTCGAGGCTATTCAGGGCGACTTCAACGCCGCGCAGGCGGGAGGCAAAAGGATATCCCTGGCCGACCTGATCGTGCTGGCGGGCAGCGTGGGAGTTGAGTTGGCGGCAAAAAATGCCGGCCGCCAGAACACGGTGCCTTTCACGGCAGGGCGCACGGATGCTTCCCAGGAGCAGACGGATGTCGAGTCGTTCGGCTTCCTTGAACCGGTCGCCGACGGCTTTCGCAACTACCAGAAGGGGCACTACAAGGTGTCGGCGGAAGCGTTGCTGGTCGACAAGGCACAACTGCTGACATTGACCGCACCTGAAATGACGGTGCTGTTGGGCGGGCTGCGGGTCTTGGGTGTCAATGTCGGGGAAAGCAAGCACGGGGTGTTCACCGAGCACCCGGGAACCCTGACCAATGACTTCTTCAGGAACCTGCTGGACATGGGCGTTGAATGGAAGCCAGTCACCGGCACCCACGATACCTTTGAGGCGCATGACCGCAAGACCGGTGCCGTCAAGTGGACTGGCACCCGGGTCGACCTGGTGTTCGGTTCGCATGCCCAGTTGAGGGCGCTGTCCGAAGTCTATGGCAGTGCCGACGCCGAGGAGAAGTTCGTCGAAGACTTCGTGTCGGCCTGGACCAAGGTGATGAATCTGGATCGCTTCGAACTGGCCTGACACCAGCGCCTTACTTGTACAGGCCCACGCTGTGGGCCTGTTCGCTAGCGGCCTTGGTTTATCCAGGCTTCCAGATCCGCTGCGCTCATAGGTTTTGCTATCAGGTAGCCCTGCGCCTCGGAACACCCCCACTGTATTAAAAGATCCAGGATCTCTTCATTTTCTACGCCTTCGGCAACGACGCGGTAGCAGAGTCCCTTTGCCAGGCCTATCAGGGTTTTAACCAGTTGCTTGTCATTTTGATTGGTGCCCAGTCCGCTGATAAGTGATTGATCAAGCTTGACGGTAGTGGCGGGCAGTTCCTTCAAATACGCCCAGTTACTGTAGCCCGTGCCGAAATCATCAACGGCAACCTCTACGCCAAACTTACGAACCCGTTCCAACTGCCGAATGACTTCTTCAGGATTGGTCATCAGCATGCTTTCGGTAAACTCAAGTTCAAAGCTGGCCGGGTCCAGGCCGTGCGTTTGAGTTTCATGAATCATCGCGTCTACGAACTCGGAACTTTCCAGATCGCTGACAGTGATATTCATCGCTATCCGCAGGCGCACACCTTGCGCTTTCCAGACAAGCGTTTGCCGGATGATTGCGTTGAGCACCCATAGTCCCACGGAGGGTATCAGGGCGGTTTTTTCAGCCAAGGGGATGAATTCAGCAGGGCTGATGGGGCCAAGCAACGGATGGGTCCATCGTAGCAATGCCTCTACCGAATCACACTTTCCTGAGGGCAGTTTGATTTTGGGCTGATACACCAGGCTGAACTGTTGGTCGGAGCTGACCGCCTCCGGCAACGAACTCAACAACATGAAAGCACGTTGTTGAGCCGCATCAAACTGAGGTTCATAAAGAGACCATCCCAGCTTGCGGTCACGAGCCTCATCTGCCGCACTCACCAGCAGGCGCAGCCAGTCTTGCTGCCCTGCGCCATGAATGGGCAGGACGCCAATTCCCACTTGCATGAGTATGGGGATGCCGTGGCATTCAACCGGCTTTTTGAAGTCCGTCAGAATACTTGCGCAGATGTGCTCGGTGGTTTGTTCCTCCTCAAGGAGGAAGCCAAACCGGGTCGGGCTTATTTTGTAAAGCAGGCACCGCGCGGGTAAGAGTGTTTGCAGGCGAGATTTGATCGCCAGGACCAAGTCTCCCGCAAAGCTATACCCCAGGGCCTTTACGATATCGTTGAGGAACTTTGGCGAGATAATGTCAACGGCATACACCTGGCACCGGGTTTTAAGCTTCACCGCTTGACGGATATCTTCCTCAAGCCTGAGTCGATTAAACAGCCCCGTGGGCTGGTCTATAAAGTTGCGAGACCGCATGCCCTGTATGCGCATCATCACAAGTTCCGCGAAGCCGTTGAGCATGGCACTGTCACGCTCGTTCATGGGAGGGCGGGAGACGGTGTCAATGATGCAGAGACTTCCCAGTGTAAAACCATCCTCCGTAATCAACGGCGCGCCCGCGTAATAACGAATATGCGGCGGCCCTGTTACCAGGGGGTTGTGTTTGAAACGGGCATCCAGCGTGGCGTCCAGCACCTCCAACAGGGAATTGTCCAGCGTGGAGTAGGCGCAAAAAGAGACTTCTCGCGGTGTCTGCGTTTCTGTAAGCCCCACGCGTGCTTTGAACCATTGCCGGTGTTTATCGACAATTGAAATCAGTGCGATGGGGGCGTTGAAGTAGGCAGACGCCATCTCGACGATTTTTTCAAAGACATCATCGTGGTCGCTGTCGGGTGGACAAAATTTCGCGACCTCTTTTAGCCGTTCAACTTCATTCGGCGGAATAGGAGCGCCTTCGCCCATGACAATCCTCGGAGTGGCTGTGTTCGTACAACAAAGTATCAGACAGTGCCATCATTATGATGTTGTTTTTTCTATTCAACAGATAGCTCAAACGTATGCATCCGGGCGGCCTCTCCCGGAAAACCTGCTCCCGGGGCATCGTGGTGCCAGGCATTTCCCCCGCGTCTAGTGCACCAGGGGGGCTGCCTTGATGGCCATGTACTCATCCTTGACCGCCTCGAACCCATATTTATCTTCAAGCCGTTTGACGATGAAGTGCCCCTGCGCCATGTCCTGATAGAAATGGGTGAACAGCGTATTGATGGTCGCCCCGGTAAAGGCGCCCATCACGGGAACGGCCTGCGCCGCGAACTTGCTGGAAATGGTAAAGCCAAACTGGGTCGCGACCTTGTCGATCAGGATCGCCAGCCATTTGCCGGCTTGCCCCGGGGACAAGGTGCTGATGGCCTTGGAACCCTGCTTGGCGGCGATTCCCGCCAGTTCTTTCGACAGTTGCTGCATGGCCTGGGTGGTGAAGCTGCGGGTCATGTAGTAACCCGTCTCCGTTGCATCGTCGACCTGGCTGTTGCCGCCCATGGCAAACACCTCAATACACGCCTGCTTGGTCGCAAAGTCCCCCAGGTCAAAACCTTCGCTGCGCGCCACATCGGCGACCGCGCGCATCATGATGGTGGTGGAGATCGGCAGTTCGACAAACAGCGCCGCAAAACCGAAGGCTCCGCCGATCGCGCCCGAGGTCGCTGCGAAGGCCTTGTGCAGTCGGGTCGAGGCTGGCTTTTTCGGGCTGTTCTCCAGGCTCTTCAGCGCCGCGCCGGCGGAGGAGTGCAGCGCCGCCGCCACGGCGCCATTGATCCTTTTTGAAACCACCCCCGGCAAGGCCTTCACCGCACTTTCAATGGGGGAGCCGATCATGCCGGACAGCCTGGCAGTCAGGGAGGGTGACTCAAGCAAGCCGACGGCCCGCTTGAGATCCTGGTAGTCCTCGGGGTTGTCTCTGATGCTCACAGGCGTCTCCATGAAGTTTTTCCGGTTCTCATAAAACAAAGACCCGCAAGAAAGGCCATCGTGCCGTCACGCTTTACCCATTCTTTACCTGTGCGTGTGCTGCGTTCGCCAGCGGGTCGGTTACGCTGCCATTCATCTTGAACTGAATGACGGTATGCATCGAATGAGCCTTCAACCGCGGTACTGGCTGGCGGTGGGCGCCCTGGTGGGCAGCCTGGGATTGATCGCAGGGTGTGCGGGCGATCCGCCAAACCCGCGAGCCGCTTTCAGCGAGCGGGTCGATAAGGAACTGAGTACCGCTTATCAACCGTCCCACTACGAAACGGCCGGCTGGGACGCGACCTGGCAAGTCGATCAGCAATCGGTGAATGTGGCGTGGTTGGCGCCGGTGACCCAGGAGCGTGTGCCGCTGATTATCTACTTGCCGGGGTTGGGAGAGTCGGCCTCGGGCGGCGTGGCGTGGCGCAAGGCTTGGGCGCAGGCGGGTTATGCGGTGCTGTCGGTTCAGGAGCACGCCCATGATCAGTCGATCTTCGCCTCGCAGCAGGCGCAATATGGCGATTTTCGCGGGATGGCGAGCAGTCATTATTCCGACGTCGCACTGCGCGACAGGCTGTCCACCTTGCAGAAAGTCCTGACTGAGGTTCGGTCACGGGCCGCCAAGGGCGATACGCAACTGGCAGCCATCGATTGGAACCAGGTGGTGGTGGCCGGCTTTGATTTTGGCGCGCAGACCGCCGAGGCGCTCGCCGGGGCGCTGGAGCCTGGCGCTGCGTCGGGCGATGCGGTTCAGCCCAAGGCAGTGCTGCTGCTCAGCCCTTATGTGGACGCCGATGCTCGGCCAGACAGGTATGCCCGGATATCGGCGCCCGTGCTGTCGATGACCGGTCAGCAGGATGAAGACCCATTCAACTGGGTCAGTTCCTATCGCCAGCGGGAAGTATTGGGTGAGTCGGTGAGGGTAGCCGGGAGTGTCCGGTTGGACCTGAACAGTGCGACGCACAAGACGTTGGCGGGCAGTGAGTTATTCAACCGGCCGGCGAAAAAGGCCGATAAAGGCAGTGATTCGTCCGGCGATGCGCCCAAAGGTCGAGGGCACAAGCACGGCGCCAAACCTGGCGGCGGTAGCCAGATGGCGGGCGAACCGGCGCCGGATCCCAAGCAAGTCGCGGCGATCCAGGCCATTGGCGTGGCGTTTCTGGACAGCCGGGTCAAACACAATCCTGCGGCCACTGACTGGCTGCACAAAGGCGCACCTGCTTGGCTGGGTGAGGCCGGGCGGTTGAAGTAGGTGCGTGTGCCTACTGCATTTTTTTGCCAGGCTCGCGCGGGCCGCGGTGGATTCGCTACTATGGGGTTCACCCGAACCCACCCGCCGTACCCGTTGGAGCCTTGAATGCCAAGCCAGAAGGACATCACCGCCGAGAGCGGCGCACCGATGATTCCTGATCAGCGCCGTGAGTTGATACTGCGTCAATTGCGCAAGCATCAAGTGCTGAGTGTTCATCAGTTGATGGAGATGTTCGACTGCTCCCACATGACCGTGCGGCGCGACATTGCATTGCTGGAGCAGGAAGGCCGGGCGTATTCGGTCACTGGTGGGGTGCGCATTGCCAGCCAGCTTCACAGCGAGCCGAGCCATCAGCTCAAGGCCGTGGTGGAGTTGCCGCAGAAGCAGGCCATGGCCAAGCTTGCCGCGCGCTTGCTGCGTGCGGACATGACGGTCTACCTGGACGCAGGCACCAGCACGCTGGAGATCGTGCCTTACATCAAGGCACTCGCCGGCATGACGGTGGTGACCAACGACTTCGGCGTGGTGCAGGCACTGATGGACGCCCCGCAAGTGACGGTGATTCACACGGGCGGGCAGTTGGATCACTCCAACCATTCGTGTGTGGGCGGGCTTGCGGTGGCCACCCTGCGCCAAGTGGTCACCGACATCGCCTTTATCTCTACCAGTTCCTGGGACCTGCGACGCGGGATAACCACTCCTTCGGCGTTGAAGGTGGAGGTCAAGCAGGTTGCCATGCAGTCGGCGTCGCAAGTGGTGCTGGTGGCCAGCAGTTCCAAGTACGGCACCTTCAGCATGTACAAGATCGCCGGGCTGGAGCAGTTCGATATCGTCATCAGCGATGCCGCGCTGGCGCCCGCCGCAGCGGACGGCATACGCAAGCAAGGGGTCGAACTGATGTTGCCGTCCGATCTCACGCCCGCCTGACGGGCCTTTTCGGTCTGCTGCGAGCGGCGCGCAGGGGAGGGTAGCGTTGTTTAGCGTGCTTTCCAGTCCCGCAACCATTGTAGGCCGGCCGAGGTGTCACCCCGCGGTCGGTATTCGCAGCCTATCCAGCCGTCATACCCCAGTTCATCGATCAGCTCGAACAGGTAAGGGTAATTCAGCTCCCCGAGGTCCGGTTCATGCCGATCAGGCACGCCGGCAATCTGGATATGGCCGATGCCGCCCATGTCGCGGCGCAGCTTGACGGCCAGGTCGCCCTCGACGATCTGGCAGTGATAGCAGTCGAACTGGACCTTCAGGTTGCGGGCGCCGACCTCCTTGCAGATGGCCTGTGCCTGATCCTGGCGGTTGAGGAAAAACCCTGGCATGTCTCGGGTGTTGATCGGTTCCAGCAGCACGGTAACGCCGGCCTGCGCCGCCTGGGCGGCAGCGTAGGCGAGGTTTTCCAGGTACGCCCCATGGTGCCGTGCGCGGTCGCTTTCCGACGCCAGCAAGCCGGCCATTACATGGATGCGGGTATTGCCCAGCATGGCGGCGTACTCCAGCGCCCGGTCGAAACCGGCGCGAAACTCGTCCTCGCGACCCGGCAAGGTCGCGATGCCGCGCTCGCCCGCCGCCCAATCACCCGGCGGCGCGTTGAACAGGGCTTGCACCAGGCCGTTGTCGTTCAGGCGTTGCCGTAGTTCCTGCGGGCTGTACTCATAGGGAAACAGATATTCCACCGCCTCGAATCCGTCAGCGGCGGCCGCGGCGAAGCGCTCCAGGAACGGACGTTCGGGGTAGAGCATGCTCAGGTTGGCAGCAAAGCGAGGCATGGGAACTCCTTCAGACAAAAGGCCAGATCAACAGGGTGACAAGGAAACCCAGGGTACCCAGCAGGGTGGTGATCACCGTCCAGGTACGCAGGCCGTCGGCCACGTTGAGCCCGGCCAGTTTAGTGAAAATCCAGTAACCGGCATCGTTGATGTGCGACATCGCCAGCCCGCCACCGCCCATGGCCAGGCACAGCAGGGCCATATGGTTGGGCGTCAGGTTGAGCGTGGCAATCAACGGGCTGATGATACCCGCTGTGGTCACCAGTGCCACGGTGGTCGAACCCTGTACCGCGCGCAACAGCATGGTCAGCAAAAAGCCCAGCGCCAGTACTGGCAGCCCGGTGGTGCGCAACAAGTCGGAGACCACCGCTCCGATCCCGGTGTCCACCAGCACCTTGCCGAACACGCCGCCGGCACCGGCGATCAGGATCACCATGGCCACGCCGGGCAATGCCGAGCCGATCACATCGGACACCTGGGTACGGCTCCAGCCGCGACGGGAGCCCAGCAGCCAGGCACACAGCAAGGTATCGAGCAGCAGTGCCACCAACGGAGCACCGAGGACGGTCATGATCGCCCGTAACGTCGACTCGATGGGCAGCAGCGACGTCGCCAGGGTGCCCAGCAGAATCAGGATGATGGGTAACAGGATCAGGCTGACGATCAGCCCGAAACCCGGCGCCGGAGCGGGCGGCAGCTTGGCAACGAGACTGCTGGTGGACTCTTCGAGGCCCATGTGCGCGACGGCACCAGCCCTCTGTTCGACGTTCTGGGCGTTGCC
This sequence comes from Pseudomonas sp. TH34, assembly GCF_016650865.1. Lineage (NCBI taxonomy): Bacteria > Pseudomonadati > Pseudomonadota > Gammaproteobacteria > Pseudomonadales > Pseudomonadaceae > Pseudomonas > Pseudomonas sp. TH34. Next base: position 152,133 of record NZ_JAEKFB010000032.1, on the reverse strand, counting down.
GTTATGCCAGGCGCGCAGGTCATCGTTGGTCACGTGGGGGCCGTAGACCTCTGCACGGATATCATCAGACATCGGGTAAAAACGCCGGGTCATGCGTCCGGCCACGCGGTAGCCGACGTAGCACAGGAAGGCCGTGAGCGGCAGCCCGAACATCAGTACCCGGCCCAGGTCGGCGCCCAGTTGGCTGGCGGCCGCCACGGCACCGGGATGCGGAGGCAGGAAGGCGTGCACCGTGAGCAGCGCCGCGCACATCGGCAAGGCAAACATCAGCAGCGGTTTGCGCGCACGGCGGGCAACGCCATAGGCCAGCGGCATCAGGATGATCACCCCCACTTCGAAGAACACCGGCACACCGATGATGAAGCCGGCCACCGTCAACGCCAGCGGCGTGCGTCGGTTACCGAAGCGTTCGATCAGGGTTTTCGCCAGCGCCTCGGCGCCGCCGGACAACTCGATGATGCGACCGATCATGGCGCCCAGGGCGATGATGATTGCGATGTGGCCGAGGGTCTTGCCCATCCCGCCTTCGATGGTGGCGACCAGGTCGGCCGGTTTCACCCCGGCGACCAACGCCACCAGGATGCTCACCAGCATCAGCGCCACAAACGGCTGGAATTTATACTTGAGCACCAGGAACAGCAGGAGTGCGATCCCAAGGCCGGCGGTTGCCATCAGAATAAGCGGGCTCATAGCATCCACCCTGCGCATTGAACGTGCGAAAGGTGAGTGCCGCTGTAAGGGTCAACACTGCAGTAGGGCTTGATCATGCTGGAATGTCCTGTTGTTTTTATTGTTCAGGCACGCAGTCGCGACAGCGTGGCTGCCTCGGGTCGCGAAGGCGTGCATCAAGGGGGTTGCGGGTAAAACCGGAGACCTACCACTGGGCGCCGAACGTCTCCCGCAGTTCGTCCAGTGCGGCCTGGTCCAGTGGCGCCGGTCGCGGGTTGCTCATCAGCCAAAGCCGTGCGGTTTCTTCGAGTTCTTCCAGGGCATAACTGGCCTTGGACACGGAGCTTTCCCAGACCACCGGCCCCAGGCGTTCGAGCATCACACCGCGTACGCGGTTGGCCAGTTGCGCCACCTGCTCGGCGACATTGGGGGCGCCAGGGCGTTGATAGTTGATCAATGGGATATGACCCACTTTCATCACCTGATACGGCGTCAGTGGCGGCAGGATGTCGTCCTGGCTCCACACCCCGGCCAGGGTCAGGGCCACCAGGTGCGTGGAATGGGTATGCACCACGCCACCCACGCCAGGGTTGCGATCGTAGACCTGGCGATGCAGGGCCAGGGTCTTCGACGGCTTGTCGCCCGACACCCATTTGCCCGCCAGATCGACCTTGGCAATGGCCGCAGGGTCCAGGCGCCCAAGGCAGGCGTCGGTGGGGGTGATCAGCCAGCCATCATCGAGCCGGGCGCTGATGTTGCCGGCGCTGCCCACGGTAAATCCGCGCTGATAAAGGCTGTGCCCAACCGTGCAAATCTCCTCGCGCAGTGCGTTTTCGCGGCTCATTGCGCACCTCCGGCCAATTGCTTCAGGGCCTTGTCGAAAAAGTCCCGGCCGCCGAAGTTGCCGGACTTGAGGGCCAGCGCCAGCGGCTCGGCGGTGTTGCTCACGGTGGCCGGCACCCCGGGGTCGATCTGCGCGCCAATCTGCAACAGCTGTACGCCGAGAGCCTTGACTACCGCACCGGAGGTTTCACCGCCTGCGACAACGAAGCGCCGTACGCCGCTGTCGCGAAGGGCCTGGGCGATGGCGCCCAAGGCGTTCTCCACCAGCTTGCCCGCATGCTCGACCCCCAGTTGCTGCTGGACCGCCTTGACGTCGTCCGGAGTACTGGTGGCGTAGATCAACACGGTGTGTGGCTGGTTGCGTGCAAAAGCCACGGCGTTTGCCACCACCGGTTCACCGGCCGCCAGGGCCAGTGGGTCGATGCGCAGCGCTGGCCGCCCGGCCTCGATCCAGGCGGCAACCTGGCCGTTGGTGGCGATCGACGCACTACCGGCCAACACCACTTCGCCGCCTTCCACCGTTGACAGTGAGGCCGGGTCGAAGTCGTGCAGCTTGCCGGCACGGCGGAAGTTTTCTGGAAGCCCCAGGGCCAGGCCCGAGCCACCCGTCAACAGCGGCAAGTCGGCGCAGGCAGCGCCGAGGGTATAAAGGTCCTGGTCGGACAGCGCATCGGCAACCGCCATGCCCACACCTTGGGCGCGCAGTTCGGCGATTTTCTCGCGAACCTGCGCAACGCCCTGGGCGATGCTGTCGTAGCGCAGCAGCCCAACCTTGCAGGAGGTTTGCGATTGCAGCACACGGACCAGGTTGGCATCGGTCATGGGGGTCAGCGGATGGTGCTGCATGCCCGACTCGTTGAGTAACTGGTCCTGCACGAACAAATGGCCACGGAAGATCGTCCGGCCATTTTCCGGAAACGCCGGGCAGGCGAGGGTGAAGTCACTGCCCAGCGCCTTGAGCAGCGCTTCGCTGACCTGGCCGATATTGCCGGCGGACGTCGAGTCGAACGTGGAGCAGTACTTGAAGAAAATCTGCTCGCAACCCTTTGCGCGCAGCCATTCCAGGGCGGCCAGGGAGTCGGCGATGGCGTCGGTAACCAGCAGGGTGCGGGATTTCAGGGCAATGACGATTGCGTCTGCGTCCAGCCCGGCCGCGACTTCGTCGCTCGGAATGCCAATGCTCTGCACCGTACGCATTCCGCCGCGCACCAGCATATTGGCGAGGTCGGTGGCCCCGGTGAAATCGTCGGCAATGCAGCCCAGCAAAGGGCGTGCGGCAGGTAGGTTCATGGCGCGGTCCTTATACGGAGTCAGGCTTGGCGGTCGGCAGTTCGATGCCCGGGAAAATCTTGATCACCGCCGAATCGTCCTCACGCCCGAAACCGGCGCTGGAGGCCTGCATGAACATTTGGTGCGCGGTGGCCGACAGCGGCAGCGGAAACTTGCTGGCCCGTGCGGTATCCAGCACCAGGCCCAGGTCCTTGACGAAAATATCCACGGCGGACAACGGCGTGTAATCGGCCTTGAGAATGTGCGGTACGCGGTTCTCGAACATCCAGGAATTGCCGGCGCTGTGGGTGATTACCTCGTACAAGGCATCGGCGTCGACCCCTTCGCGCAGCCCCAGCGCCATCGCTTCGGCGGAGGCGGCAATGTGCACGCCCGCCAGCAACTGGTTGATGATCTTGACCTTGGAGCCCAGGCCATGCACGTCGCCCAGTCGATAAACCTTGCCTGCCATACCCGCGAGCACCGCATCCGCCTTGGCATAGGCTTCGGCCGGGCCGGAAGTCATCATGGTCATTTCGCCGGCCGCGGCCTTGGCGGCACCGCCGGAGATCGGCGCGTCCAGGTACAGCAACCCGGCGTCTGCCAGGCGCTGGCCCAGCTCCACGGCATAGGTCGGCGCCACCGTGGCACAGCCAATCACCAGGCTTCCCGAGCGCAATGCGGCGGCCGCCGAGTGTTCACCAAACAGGACGGTCTCGGTCTGTTCGGCATTCACCACCACGGTGATGATCACATCGCATTCACCCGCCATCTGTGCCGGAGAACTGCAAGCTACGCCGCCTTCGCTGGCGAACTGTTGTGTGACGGTTTCACGCACATCACAGGCATGCACATTGAAACCGTTGCGCAGCAACGAGCGGGCAATGCCCAGGCCCATCGCGCCAAGTCCAATAACACCGACGTTCTTATTATTCATGAGGGTTCCTGTTTTGTGGTCAGGGGGTGAGACATGTTGGGCTGATAATCCATCAGTGATCGGATTATGTGAAGTTATTTTTTCAAATAACATATTTTAACATTGGTGGTGTGAGCGTCCTGCAGGCCTCGTAGTGCAAGGAAAAGAGCACTAAATTGACGTCAAATAAAAAGCCTGCGGGGCTGTGTTTAGTTCCGTAACTGACAGCCGATAGCGCCTTTAGAGTCCATTGCTCTGAAGGGGTACGTCATGTTCAATAAAACGCTGAAAACAGAACTGGCGGCCAGGACGGCCGACGTTGCAGAGTACAAAGGATTGATGGCTGCGCTTGAGCGCTCGATGGCCGTGGTCGAGTTCGACTTGAACGGCAAGGTGCTTCGCGCCAACGATAACTTCTTGCAGGCGTTGGGATATCGCCCGGATGAATTGAGTGAAAAGTCGCATCGGGACTTTTGCTTGCCTGCATTGACGAACAGCGCAGCGTACGGTGAATTCTGGGCCGCGCTTCGGGCCGGCAAATTCGTTTCCGGCACCTTTCAGAGGGTCAATAAAGACGGGCAGATTGTCTGGGTGGAGGCCAGTTATAACCCGGTGCTGGACGAACGTGGCCAGGTGTTGAAGGTCGTCAAGTACGCGCTTGTCGTCACCGACAAAGTGGCCCAGGAGGCCGCCACCCGCAGCAAGCTTGCGGCGCTGGACCGGGCCATGGCGGTGATCGAGTTCGACCTGAGCGGCAATGTGCTGGTCGCCAACGAAAACTTTCTGAATGTCATGGGTTATGGGTTGGCGGAACTCAAGGGTAAGCATCACCGGATGTTCTGCGAACCCGGCCTGGTGAACAGCGATGAGTACACGGACTTCTGGCGTCGCCTGAATGCGGGCGAGTTTTTCAGCGGGCAATTTAAACGCCTGGGCAAGCACGGCCGCGTCGTGTGGCTGGAGGCAAGCTATAACCCGGTGTATGACGCCGACGGCAAGTTGACCAAGATCGTCAAGTTCGCCAGTGACATCACCGAGCGGGTCGAGAAATTCGAGGCCGACTCCCGTGGCGCTTCCCGGGCTTACCATATTTCTGCCGAGACCGAGAAGTTTGCCGAGCAGGGCACCCAGGTCATTCAAGAGACCGCCAGTGAGATGCGTCGGATTGCCGAAAACATCGGGGCGTCTGCGCGACTGGTGGGACAACCGGGCGATCGCTCCGAGCAGATCACCGCCATCGTCAATACCATTCGCGGGATTGCTGACCAGACCAACCTGCTGGCGCTCAATGCCGCCATCGAGGCCGCCCGCGCCGGGGATCAAGGGCGGGGGTTTGCCGTCGTCGCCGACGAGGTGAGGCAATTGGCGGGGCGCACCAGCCGCTCTACGGCGGAGATCGCCGAGATGATCAGCAAGATTCTCGCCGAGACACGGGACGCGGTCGTCAGCATGAACGCCACTCAGGAAGGGGCGCAGCGCGGCGTCACGTTGGCCGATCAAGCCGGTTCGGTGATTTTGCAGATTCGCAATGGCACCAGCGATGCGGTCGAGGCGGTGAGCATGTTCGCTTCCAAGCTCGATGAATCCGAAGTGATTCCAAAGACCGCCATCAGTTGGGTGGGGTAGAGCCTCAAGCTGCGCCTAGGGAATAGAAAAAGCGCCACTCGTTGAGTGTAATGCTGTTCACTTAAGCATTTGAGCCCACGCCGGGCTTCCTAGAAAATCCGATACCAGACCTCTGGCATCGGATTTTTTATGTCTGTTCAACAGGACCTGCTTGACCTCGGCGACCTTTTCAACTTCTGCGACCTGAGCACCTTTACCCAAAATATTCCCATTGAGTGGGTAGCGTCTGCGCTGGATCTTTCCAGTCAGGCCACCATTCGCCGGCGTCGCCTGCCCGCTGATCAAGTGCTTTGGTTGGTACTGGGGATGGCGCTATTTCGAGATGAGCCGGTTCACGAAGTGGCCAGACGTTTGAACATCTGCGCCCAAGGCCTGGCTTCTGACCACTTGTTGGCCCGCAGCGGTGTGACCGAGGCGCGAAAGCGGCTCGGTGCCGATCCTGTTGAGTGGCTGTTTCGCAAGACCGGTACTCAATGGGGGGCGGAGCGCTACGACGATGATGCCTGGCACGACCTGCAGGTATTCGCGGTGGACGGTGCACTTTTACGCACTCCGGATACGCCCGAGCTGCGAGATCACTTTGGATCGGGAAACACCCCGAGTGAGCGCCAGACACCGTTTCCCATGCTGCGCCTGGTGGCGCTGATGAATGTGCGTTCGCATGTGATCCTGGATGCTCAATTGAGCCCTTACCGACGCAGTGAAATGCGCTTGGCCGACGAGTTTTTGCAGCAGATTCCCGACCACTCAGTGACGCTGTTCGACAAAGGGTTCTGGGGCGCCGAGCTACTGTCGAGTTTGAGCCGTTCGGGCACCCACCGTCATTGGTTGATCCCGGCAAAAAAGGACTGGTCTGTGAGGAAGTGGCCCGTTACAGCATGCATGACCGTTTGGTGCGCATGAAAGTCTCACCGCAGGCCAGAAAGCGAAATCCGGTCCTTCCATCGCACTGGGAGGTACGTGAAGTCAGCTATGAAATACAAGGCAAAGTGAAGACCGTCATGACGTCCTTGCCGGCCGAGACCTACAACACCAAGGCCGTTGCCAAGCTTTATCAGGAACGCTGGGAGATCGAGCTGGGCTTCAGGGACATCAAGAGTTCGATGCAACAGAACGCTATGACCTTGCGCAGCAAAAAAGTCGAGCTGATTTATCAGGAGGTGTGGGGACTTTTGCTGGCTTACAACGTAATTCGTCGGGAAGCCAGTCAGGCAGCGGTGGCGTTTGGCCGAGCGCCCTCGGACATCCGTTTCAAACCGGCTTGTCAGTACATCGCGGTGCAATTGATTGTGATGGCTGCGGCCAACCCGATTTCAGCGACAGGGAGACGATTGGCAGAGTTAAGGGCAGGTATCGGAGGATTGTTTCTGGATCACCGTCCAAGGCCTTCGAGGCCAAGGACGGTGAAGATCTCAAAAACCCGATTTCCAGTAGACCGTAAGGCTGCTCCGCTTAAGTGAACAGCATTACACTCGTTGAGTGGCGCTTTTTTTGCCCGCGCTGTAAGCGGTTCAGGCATTACCCTCAGCGAAATGCCTAGAACTTGAAGCGCCCCACCAGGCCCTTGAGCTGACCGGAAATATCCGTCAACCGCCCGGACCCGGTCTGTGCCGAATGCGCAAAGCCTTCCACCAACTGCGCGTCGGCATGGATCTGCGCGATGTGCCGGTTGATCTCTTCAGCCACCTGGTGCTGTTCCTCGGCGGCCGTGGCGATCTGGGTGTTCTGGTCGCGAATCGAGTCGACGGAGCCACGGATCTTGTCGAAGCTGTCGCGGGCCTGCTGGATACGTTCCACGCTGGTGTGGGACACCAGCAGGCTGCCCTGCATCTGCTGGGTGACTTCCTGGGTGCGGCGGGCGAGGTTGCCCAGCAGGCTGTCGATTTCGCCGGTGGAGTCGGCGGTGCGTCGCGCCAGGGCCCGCACCTCGTCAGCGACCACGGCGAACCCACGGCCCTGGTCACCGGCACGTGCGGCTTCGATGGCGGCATTGAGCGCCAGCAGGTTGGTCTGTTCGGCAATCGAGCGGATGGTGTCGAGGATGGTGTTGATGTTTTTGCTGTCCTGCTCCAGTTGCTGCATCGTCTGGGTGGAGCGCTGCAGGTCTTCGCTGAGCTTGAGCACGCTGCCGGTGGCTTCGCCGATATGCTGCTGGCCGTCGTGTACATCGCGGTAGCCTTCGTCGGCACTCGATGCGGCGGCACTGCAGGAGCGGGCGACTTCGTTGGCGGTCGCCACCATTTCGTTGAAGGCGGTGCTGACCAGCTCCACGGCTTCACGTTGGCGGCCTGCCGCCTGGTTCATGTTATGGGCGACGTCGCGGGTGTCGGCGGCGGCGGCTTGCAGGTCGGAAGAGGCATTGCCGATGCGTTGCACCAACTGGGCGATCATGCTCAGGAACTGGTTGAACCAGCCCGCCAGGCTGGCGGTTTCGTCCTTGCCCTGCACCTTGAGCTGGCGGGTGAGGTCGCCTTCACCTTCGGCAATCTCTTGCAGGCCGTCGGCCACCCCGCGAATCGGGCGCACGATCACGCTGGCAAAGCTGGCGCCGACAATCGCGAACACCACGGCCAGTGCGGCGGCGATGGCGGCGATCAGCCAAGTCAGGCGAGTGGCGCCGGCCATCACTTCGTCGCGCTTGATCAGGCCGATAAAACGCCAGCCCAGGTCTTTGGAACTGACCACGTTGGCCATGTAGGTCACACCCTCGATGTCGACCTGGGTCACGCCGTCGCCGCGCTTGGCCAGCTCGGCATAATCAGGGCCCAAGTCGGCCATCGGTTTGAAGTTGTGCTTGGCGTCGCTGGGGTCTACCAGCACGTTGCCGTTGGCTTCCACCAGCATCAGGTAGCCGCTGTCGCCGAGCTTAATGTTGCGCACCAGTTCGGTGAGTTGCTTGAGTGACACGTCCAGGCCGACGACGCCGAGGATCTTGCCCGTGTCGTCGGCGACGGTGTGCACGGTGCCGATCAGCGACACATCGTCTGGCGCCCAATAGTAGGCGCCGGTACGCACGGTCTTGCCTGGCGCGGCGATGGCCGCCTGGTACCAGGGGCGCACGCGCGGGTCGTAGTTGTTCAGTTTGGTGTCGTCAGGCCAACTGGCGTAACCGCCGTCGCTCAGTCCCAGCGACAGGTAAGCGGTGCTGGGATGGCTTTTGGCGAACTGATCGAAAATCCCTAGCAGGTCTTTGTTGGTCGCAGTCAGCGGGATTTGCGCAGCGTCGGCGCCGGCATAACTCTTGAGGTCCTTGGCCGCGACAACGCGCGGGTCCTTGGCTACGTATTCGACGTTCTGGCTGATGCCGTCGAAAAATTGCTTCATGCCGTTGTCGATCTGACGGATCTCGCGGCCGCTGCTGTCGAGGAAATTGGCCATGGCCCCCTCGCGCACATTCAGCACCACCAGAATGGCCACCAGGATGACTGGCAGACACGCGATGGCCGCAAAGGCCCAGGTCAGCTTCTGCTTGATATTCATGACTTCACCTGCGGGTATTTATAGTTTTGGCAAGGAGAAAACAGTTGGGTCGAACGTCGCATGTATTGTTTTGACGGCGGGTGTGGCCATGCGTACCCCCTGTGTATCGACTGCGGGGGCACGCACTTGAGGCCGAAGGCGCGGTTTAACGGTGGGGGCTGGTGGTCTCAGCCCTCGAACACCGCGCCATCAGACGTCGCTGCTAAACGTGATGTATAAGTTTCTCAAACGTCATCAACCATCTTTTTACGGCGTGATACGCTAGCCTTACTTTTGAATTGGCACTGGTCGTTCCCGCGTATACGGCGACAGTGAGGAGTGAACATGTCGAAAATTTCCCACCATGATCTACGGCGCTCGTTTCGCGAGCTGCTGGCCTCCCAACACTGCTTTCACACCGCCTCGGTGTTTGACCCGATGTCTGCCAGGATCGCGGCAGACCTGGGCTTTGAAGTCGGCATCCTGGGTGGCTCGGTGGCGTCGCTGCAGGTTCTGGCTGCGCCGGACTTCGCGCTGATTACCCTGAGTGAGTTCGTCGAGCAGGCCACCCGCATCGGCCGGGTGGCGCAGCTTCCGGTGATCGCAGACGCCGATCACGGCTACGGCAACGCCCTCAACGTGATGCGCACCGTCCAGGAACTGGAGCGTGCGGGCGTTTCAGCGCTGACCATTGAAGATACCTTGCTGCCCGCGCAGTTCGGGCGCAAATCCACCGACCTCATCAGCACGGAAGAGGGCGTGGGCAAGGTCAAGGCAGCCCTGGAGGCGCGGGTCGATCCGCAGCTTTCGATCATCGCGCGAACCAACGCCGCCGTGCTGCCGGTGGAAGACGTCATCCATCGCACCAAGGCGTATCAAGAAGCCGGTGCAGACGGCATCTGCATGGTGGGTGTCCGTGACTTCGACCACCTTGAACAGATCGCCGAAGGCCTGACGGTCCCGTTGATGCTGGTGACCTACGCCAACCCGAATCTCAATGACAACGAACGCCTGGCCAAACTGGGTGTGCGGATTGTGGTTGCCGGCCACGGCGCCTACTTCGCCTCGATCAAGGCCACCTACGACAGCCTTCGCGAACAGCGCAACCTCACGCGCAGCACGTCGAACCTGACCGCCAGCGAACTGACCCACACCTATACGTTCCCCGACACCTACGTGAGCTGGGCCAAAGAGTTCATGGATGTTCAAGAGTAGAACCTGTAGACGTCAGGCTTTACGCGACAGAAATTGAAAATGGACCTCTGAAAAGAGGTCCATTTTTTCGCCTGCACATACGTATTTCATCGTGGGCCACCACCGCCGGCAGCGTCCGAACGACAGCGCTTAAGCTAATGCAAAAAAGGTATTTATTCCCGCTTTTTAAGATCGTTTAGCTTTATGCCCACGGAAGGTGTTGCGCTTCAAGCGCAGCGCTTTTTTTTGCGTTTGGCTACCTGGAGCTACTGTGACAATCATTCAATCCCCGTTGGCGACTGCCTGGGTCGAGCTTTCCCGACACCCTGAGGGGACCGGAGACGATCACGCGAACGACGGTGATGTGGTGCTTGAACTGCGAAACATCACCAAGGCTTATGCGCGAAAAGACGCGTCGGCGCTGCCAGCCGTCAGCAATATCAACTTGAAGGTACGCCGCGGAGAAGTCCTTTGTCTGATGGGCACCTCCGGCAGCGGCAAGTCGACGTTGCTGCGGCACATCAACCGCTTGATCGAGCCCACCAGTGGCGAGGTGTTGATTGAAGGCGAAGCCATCAGCGAGCTGAGCAGCAAGGCCTTGCGTGCACTGCGCTCGCGCCGTATCGGCATGGTGTTTCAACATTTCGGCCTGTTACCCCACCGTACGGTTCTGGACAACGTCGCGTTGCCATTGGAGTTGCGCGGGGAACCCGAGCCGGCTCGTCATGCGGCCGCCATTACGCAGTTAAAGGCCGTCGGGCTGGACGGTTGGGGAGAGCATTATCCCCATGAGCTGTCCGGAGGCATGCAGCAACGCGTCGGGTTGGCCCGGGCGCTGGTGACGCAGCCCGATATCCTGCTGATGGACGAGCCATTCAGCGCACTCGACCCCACGATCCGCCGCGATTTGCAGCGTCATTTCCTGGCCCTGGCACGTGAGCGTGGGATCAGCACCTTGCTGGTCACCCACGACCCGGCAGAAGCCATCCTGCTGGCCGATCGTATTGCCGTGCTACGCAAAGGCCAATTGGTGCAATTGGGCACTCCGGCACAGTTGCTTGAGCATCCTGTCGATGCAGAAGTTGCCGATTTTTTCCGCGACTGCACGCCCACGCCATCCCCGGTGCAACAGGTTGCCAGCGTCCGCCTCCAGGCTCCCGATGCCGAGCCCCGTGAGCAACACGCCAGCCCCGGTCTACACGTCTGGCAAGCGCTGCCGCTGGGGCCGGCAGCGCTGGCTGCCCGTGGCAGGGGCGGCTGGTTCTGGCTGACATTCGCCGCCGAACTTGCCGCGTTGACCTTCCTGGTCAAAGGCATTATCAGCGGCGCATGGCTCGCGGTCCTGGCCGCCATGGCGGTACTCGGCGCCAGTCGTTTCCTGGCTGTTTCCCTCAGCCGTCAGCCGGTGCGCCGCAACGTATCGAGTTGGGTGCTGCCGTTGTTGGTACTGCTTGCCAGCGAGGCGCTGGTGGTCTGGCGAGTCATCACGCCGGACACCAGTAGCGCGTTGCTCCAGTTTCCGGCAAACCGGCAAGCCTTGCTGTTTGCAGCAGACACTATCGACCAGTTCATCGGTTGGTCTCAGGTGACCTTCGAGGGCGCATTTGTCGGGGTGATTGTCGCCGTCCGTACCGTCATCGAGGGCATCGAGAACCTGCTGGGATGGTTGCCGTGGTCAGTTTCGGCATTGGCGCTGGTGTTGTTGGCCTGGCGTTCGGCCGGCCTGGCGCTGGCACTGACGAGCAGCGCTGCGTTGCTGTACATCGGGCTGTTCGGTTTCTGGGAGCGAACCATCGCCACGCTGGCACTGGTGGGCTCGTCGGTACTGATCGCGCTGGTCATCGGCGTGCCCACCGGCATCCTCCTGGCGAAACGACCGCTGTTTCGCCGTGTGGTAACGCCATTGCTGGATGTGATGCAGACGCTGCCCACCTTTGTGTACCTGATTCCCGCCGTGGCGTTCTTCTCCGTGGGCAAGACGCCGGCGGTGATCGCGACGGTGATTTTTGCCTTGGCGCCGATGATTCGCCTGACATCGCTGGGTATCCAGGAAGTCCCCAAGGATGCCGTCGAAGCGGCTGTCGCCCATGGCGCAAGCCCTTGGCAAACCCTGATCAAGGTCCAGTTGCCGCTGGCTCGCCGTTCGTTGTTGCTGGGCATCAACCAGACCATTGTCATGAGCCTGTCGATGGTCGTGGTGGCTGCGCTGATTGGTGCAGGCGGCCTGGGTTATGACGTGATGACGGCACTGCGCAACATCAAGGGGGGCGAGGGCATGCTGGCCGGCGTCGCGATTGTCTTGTGTGCGCTTATCCCGGATCGAATCATTCAATCGAGCTTGCGCAAGCAAGATCACCTGCACAACCCATAGTGAGATTTATCGTGAACACACCCTTATCGCGCCGCTTGGGAGCCGCCGCACTGTTGGCTTCCCTGATTCTCTCCCCGACGGTTTTCGCCAAGGACAAAATTGTCATTGGCGAGCAGAACTGGACGGGCGCAATCGCCATTCAGCACATTCTTGGAGAAGTCATCGAAAGCCGTCTGAACGGTGATGTGTCGTACCTGGCGGGGGACGTGCCGGTGCTGTTCAGTGCTGCCGCAAAAGGTGATGGCGCGGTGGATGTGCTGACCGACATCTGGTTGCCCAACCAGTCGGCGGCATGGGCCCGATACGTGACGGGTGGTACCCGTTCACTGGTTCCGAACGACCATCCTTATGCAGGCGAGCAGGGGTTTTACATCCCGGGATATATTCAGGACAAGTACGGTGTGAAGTCGGTCTACGACCTGAAGAAACCGGAAGTGGCCAAGCTGTTCGAGCCGCTGGGCGGTGGTGAGGCACAGTTACTGGTCGGCCCGGCGGGCTGGGAGTCGACCTATATTGGCGAGATCAAGGCCAAGGATTATGGGTTCGCCGATAAGTTCGAGGCGGTGTCCACTGAGGCTTCCGTGACTTACGCCAAGCTGTCCTCGGCGTATAAGGCGCAACGTGGCGTGGTGTTTTATGCCTACACCCCGGACTGGATCTTCTCGGCCTTTGACCTGCGACGCCTGGAAGAACCAGCGTTCGACGGTTATGCCCAGGACAACAAAAAGGATGACCCGCTGTACAAGGCAGATGGCTGCTGGAAATTTATCAGCCCGACGGTCGACCCGGATTGGCTGAACAAGAGCCAGATCACCTGCGCCTTCCCCGACGCCAAGGTCTATGTGCTGGCTTCGACGGCCTTGCAGAAGCGTGCGCCAAAAATCGCTGAATTCCTGCGTAATTTCTCGATTGAACCGGCGCAACTCAATGGTCTGATCCTGAAGATCGAAAAAGAGAAACTGCCGGCAGATGCAGCGGCCAAGGCGTGGGTCCAGGCGAATACGGCCACGGTTGATCAATGGTTGGCTCCGTCGGCGCAAAAAGTGAGTACAAACCCATGAGCCAGATTGCTTTGCGCCTGCTCGATGGCGGTATGGGGCGGGAATTGAAACGCATCGGAGCGCCGTTTCGCCAGCCTGAATGGTCGGCACTGGCGTTGATCGAGGCACCGGAGTTTGTGCTCCAGGCTCACGGAGCATTCATTGCTGCCGGTGCCCGGATCATCACCACCAACAGTTATGCCGTGGTGCCGTTTCATATCGGCGATGCACGTTTTGCCGAGCAGGGTCGTTTGCTGGCAGAGCGGGCAGGGCGCCTGGCGCGTCAGGCGGCATCCGCGGGTGTCGAGCCAGTGGCGGTCGCGGGCTCGTTGCCACCGGCCCTGGGCTCCTATCGGCCTGACCTGTTTGATCATCAACGCTCGGTCGCGATCCATCGCGAGCTGATCGACGGGCTGCAAGCCCATGTGGATGTCTGGCTGGCGGAGACCCAGAGCTCGACCGCTGAAGTTCGAGCGGTCGTTGAGGCGTTGGGCGCGCAATCCAAGCCGCTTTGGGTATCGTTTACGCTGCTGGATGAAACGGATGGGCTCGCGCGGCTGCGTTCCACCGAATCGGTGGGCGACGCCGTACGTGTGGCGGCACAATTGGGCGCGCAGGCGGTACTCTTCAATTGCAGCCAGCCGGAAGTCATGGCAGCGGCACTCACCGAGGCCCGGATGGTGATTCAAAGCCTTGGCCAAAGCATCGAGCTGGGGGTTTATGCCAACGCGTTTCCTCCCGTCAGCACAGAGGCCAAGGCGAATAGTACGCTGTTGGAAATTCGTAGTGACCTGGGCCCCGAGTCTTACCTGGACTGGTCCAGAACCTGGGTCGAGGCGGGCGCGACCATCATTGGCGGCTGCTGCGGCATCGGGCCCGAGCACATCGCGCAGTTGCACCTGCACCTGATACCGCAAACAGAGGTGGCTGGAAAATGAGTGAGCAGAATGTGGTTGAGCAGGCGACCTTTGGCGCCGGCTGTTTCTGGGGCGCGCAGGCGTCCTTCAACGGCTTGCCCGGCGTGCTCGACAGTCGGGTCGGTTTTGCCCGGTCATCCCAAGGTGACTCACCGCTGATCGAAGTGGTGCAAGTTGACTTCGATGCGAGGGTGATACCCTTCACCCAACTGGTATCGCACTTCTGGACATTGCACGATCCCACGTCAGTAGATCGCCAAGGCGCAGATATTGGGGTGAAATACCGTTCAGCGGTATTTTTTACCACAGCTCAACAGGCCCAACTGGCGCTGGTTGCCAAACAAAAGCTGGATGCTTCGGGACAGTTGGGCAAACCAGTGGCGACCGTGATTGTGCCACTGGCTGAATTTCAGCTGGCCGATGAAGAGCATCAGAACTATCTGGAAAAGCACGGCGGCACTTGCTCAATCTGACTGTATTCGAACACACCACTTGAGGCTTGAATCGACTTCCATGACGGATAACGCCCAACACCCCAAGCTGGCATTCAGGCCGGTGAACCTGGATGCGCATCTCGACGTTTGTGTACGTTTCGCCATAGACGCTCAAATTTGTGCCTTCGGGTCGGCAGAACGCTTTCACACAAGCGATGGCAAAGGGACCGAACGTTACGCCGACTGGCTAAGGACCAAGTCGACGGACCTGCCAGGCAGCGTTGTACACGTGTGGCTGGGCGAAGACATCATTGGCCAGATTGAGATGGGCCGGGCGCCGGAGGATTTGACGGTAGGCTACGTGAGCCTTTTTTATCTGGTTCACGATATGCGCGGGCGAGGGCTGGGTAAGTTGCTGGAGGCCTACGCCTGGTCATTTTTGAGCGGGTTGGGTTGTGAGTCACTGCGGCTGTCCGCGACGCCGACCAATACACAGGCACGGCTCTTTTACGAACGGGGTGGCTGGCAAAATTCGGGGCCTCGCAAGGAGGCTCCCCATGTTTGCTTATTCCATAAAAAAGCCAGTGCCGAAGGTGCTGGCCTGCCCGTTGTGATCAACCCTGATGACTATCTGGAAACCGAGTTCGGCAGGGAGTTCACACCTGAGCGCAATCGCCAGGCATGGCAGCTCGCGTATGCGCGGTTGAGGCACGAGCTGTCACAGGCGGCAAAGGGCACTCATGTCTACGTGGTCATGGGCGTGCAGGGGGCGGGCAAGTCTCGCTGGGTGTCGGAAAACCCCGGTCGGCTGGGACGTCGAGCAATTGTCTTCGATGCCGCCCTGCCCGCGCGGCGTCATCGAGAGGAGCTGCTGTCCATCGCGAGGGACTATGCAGTCCCGGTGATCGGCATCCTGGTGAGCGCACCGCTGGAGCTGGCGCTGGCGCGAAATGCCCAACGCAATGCTGACAAAAAGGTGCCGGAGGACGCGCTGAAAAGCGTGTTCAGCATGCTCGAGCCACCCAGTGAAGACGAAGGATTCGTCTGGGTGCAAACCATTGAACAACAGGCGCCGCTGCCCACAACCCTGCAAACTGCCCGGATGAGCCTGGTTGCGCCCGACGTGGCGCTCGCTGAAAAACTCGCCGATGCCTTGAACGCCAGCTACGCGCTGCACCGCCGGTTTCTCGTATGGAGCAAGCCGCACTGGACGCTGGAGGACACGCAGGAAAGCCTGCAGCGCGCGGCAAAAGACTTCGATGCACCTGTTGGGGAGAAAAGGTATTTCCTGTTATCTCGCGACGATCCCCAGGCATTGGTGGGCTGTATCGGCCTGCTGCCGCTGGCCGATGAGATTCACAGCTTCGAAGTTGGCTATTGGGGCAATCAGGCTCACGCCGGTCATGGGCTGATGAGGGAGGCATTGACTGCTCTGGTTTTGCAGTTGAGCGGGCACACACTGCGTCTGACCACTTCTTCGGCGAACCTATCCAGCCAACGACTGGCTGAGGCGGCGGGATTTGAATGGGTGGAAACCCTTCAAGGCGCGCGGCGCTGCGAGTACTTCGGCGTACGCGATACGCTGGTTTACCGCCGGGCCGCACGCTGACCTTAAAGGTACTCACACTCCCCACGCAGCAGCGAAAGCTGAACCAGGTCTTGATTAGCTCCGTTCCAGTAACCCGCCTGCCTCAACGTTCCTTCACGCACGAACCCGGCTTTTTCAAGCAGGTTCAGTGACCGGGCGTTGTCAGGATGAACCAGCGCTTCGATCCTGTTGAGTTCCATGTGCTGGAACGCCCATCGAAGGGCGGCGTAAACCGCCTCCTTCATGAGCCCCTGTCCCTGTGCCGATTGCGCCATCTCAAACCCGATGGCGCAACTGCGCCACGTACGATTCCATTTGAAGAAACCACAGGTGCCGATCAGCTTCGCCATGGCTGTGTCCTCAATCCCCCAGCGAATCCCTGGATTGGGTGACGTGCGCCAACTGGCAAACAGCTCGATCAGTTGCTCCGCTTGATGAGGCTCGGTGATTGGGTCGGCACCGAACCACTTCATTGCTTCAGCGTCGCTATGAATCGCAAACAACCCCACCGCATCCTCCTGTGTAAGTTCTCTGAGGGTCAGGCGTTCGGTTTTGAGAGTCGGAAAATCGGACACTACGGGCGTCACCTTTTAGAAAAACGATTCGCTAAGGTGTGTCGTGCGGAATAAAAAATCAATCTGTTCAGTGGTGACGCAAGGCGTCACGGGATACGAGCACACTCTCCTGATCAACTGAGATAACTGAGATAACTGAGATAACTGAGATAACTGAGATAACTGAGATCAACTGTGGGAGCTGTCGAGCCCCAGCGAGGCTGCGATGCAGGCGCCGCGGTCTGGCAGGTACGGCGCGGTGATCCCATCGCAGCCTCGCTGGGGCTCGACAGCTCTCACATTGGTCTGAGCGGTCACTCCTCGCGCTTCACCACCAACGTCAAGATGTCATAACTGGCCACCAGCTCACCCAGCTGGTTGGTCACCTCCACATCCCACGCCACCACGCCCTGTGGAATCCCCTGGGGGCTCTTCTTGCCCTGGTCGATCTTGCGCTTGCAGGTCAGCCGCGCCTGGATGGTGTCGCCAATGCCCACCGGGTTGATAAACCGCAGGGTGTCCAGCCCGTAGTTCGCCAGCACCGGCCCCGGTGCCGGGGACACAAACAGCCCGGCCGCCGCCGACAGCACAAAGTAACCATGGGCGATGCGCTTGCCGAATTGCGACTCCTTGGCGGCGATGTCGTCGAAGTGCATGTAGAAGTGATCGCCCGACAGGCAGCCGAAGTTCACCAGGTCGGCCTCGGTGACGGTGCGGCGGTGGGTCAGCAGCGATTCGCCAATCTGCAGGTCCTGGAAGAAGCGGCGGAACGGGTGCACTTCGGTCTCGATGACCTTGGCGCCGCGTACGTACTCGCCGGTGACCGCCGCCAGCATGGTCGGTGAGCCCTGTACGGCTGCGCGTTGCAGGTAGTGTTTCACGGCGCGCAAGCCGCCGAGTTCTTCGCCGCCACCGGCACGGCCCGGGCCGCCGTGTTTGAGTTGCGGCAGGGGTGAGCCGTGGCCGGTGGATTCGGCGGCGGATTCGCGGTCGAGCACCAGCAGGCGGCCGTGCCACGCGGCAGCCAGCGGGATGGCTTTGGCAGCGATCTGCGGGTCTTTGGTGATCAGGCTCGCGACGAGGCTGCCTTTACCGCGTGCGGCCAGGGCCAGGGCTTCGTCGAGGTCGTCGTAGGCCATCAGCGTGCTGACCGGGCCGAAGGCCTCGATGTCGTGGGCGCCGCCTTCCGCATGCGGGTCGCGGGCTTGCAGCAGGGTCGGGGCGAAGAACGCGCCCTGGCTGACGTTTTCACCGCGGGGTTCAAAGCCGTCGCGGGCGCCGAACAGCATATCGCTGCTCTGCAGCAGGCTTTCCAGGCGTTCGGCGACGTCTTTCTGCTGGTCGTGGGAGGCCAGTGCGCCCATGCGCACGCCTTCCACCGACGGGTCGCCCACCACGACTTTTTTCAGGCGGTCCCGCAGGCGGGTGGCGACGGCGTCGATATGTTTGGCCGGCACGATGGCGCGGCGAATGGCGGTGCATTTCTGCCCGGCCTTGGTGGTCATTTCCCGGGCGACTTCCTTGATGAACAGCTCGAATTCTTCGTCGTCCGGGCTCACGTCCGGGGCGAGGATTGCGCAGTTCAGCGAGTCGGCCTCGGCGTTGAACGGCACCGAGTTGCGGATCAGGTTCGGGTTGACCCGCAGCTTGGCGGCGGTGTCGGCGGAGCCGGTGAAGGTCACCACGTCCTGGCCTTGCAGGCGGTCGAGCAGGTCGCCGGTGCTGCCGATCACCAGTTGCAGGCTGCCGGGTGGCAGCAGGCCGGATTCGTCCATCAGGCGCACCACGGCTTCGGTCAGGTAGCTGGTCGCGCTGGCCGGCTTGACGATGCATGGCATGCCCGCCAGGAAACTCGGGGCGAATTTTTCCAGCATGCCCCAGATCGGGAAGTTGAACGCGTTGATGTGCACCACCAGGCCGCCACGGGGTACCAGGATATGCGTGCCGGCGAAGCTGCCGAGCTTGCTCAACTGCATCGCGGGGCCTTCGTGGACGATATTGCCCGACGGCAATTCCCGCGAGCCCAGGCTGGCGTAGGTGAACAGCGTGCTGTTGCCGCCTTCGATATCGATCCAGCTGTCGGCACGGGTAGCGCCGCTGTGGTGGGAAAGGGCGTAGAGCTGTTCCTTGCGCTCGCTCAGGTACAGCGCAATGGCCTTGAGGCGCTGGGCCCGTTGCTGGAAATCCAGGGCCATCAGCCCGCTGACACCCTGGCGGCGCCCGTGCTCGATGGCTTCGGCGAAGTCCGGGCGCTCTTCGTGAGTGCGTGCCAGCTCGTGGCCGTCAATGGCGCTGCGCAGCACCTGGGCGCCGTGGTGGCCGATCCAGCTGCCAGCGATAAAACTTTGCAGGGTAGGGGCGTGAGGCATCACGATTCCTCCGGGTTGGAAAATGAGAGTTAGTGTTTGCTGGCGCCTGCGGCACCAATGCCGGTCATGGAGCGAATGAACTGCGCCAGGTAACGCCCGCGCTCAATGGCGGCGCGGGGCGAGCGGTCGGTGACGGAAAAGACCCAGGCGCTGAAAAACGCCAGGCTCATGGAAAACAGGGCCGGGTTGGAATAAGGAAACAGCGCCTTGTCGTAATGCAGCACGTTGACCCACACCGCCGGGCTCAACACCAGCAGCACAATGGCCGAGACCAGTCCCGCCAGGCTGCCGGTCACCGCGCCACGGGTGGTCAGGCCCCTCCAGTACATCGAGAGGAACAGCACCGGGAAATTCACCGAGGCGGCGATCGCCAATACCAGGCCGGAAAGGAATGCAATGTTCTGCGACTCAAACAGCAGGCCGAGGATGATCGCCAGCACGCCGATGCACAGCGTGGCGATGCGCGACACGCGGATTTCCTGCTGCTCGCTGGCCTGGCCCTTGCGGATCACGCAGGCATACAGGTCGTGGGACACCGCCGACGCGCCGGACAATGCCAGCCCGGCGACCACGGCCAGGATGGTCGCGAAGGCCACCGCCGAAATGAATCCGAGGAACAGGTTGCCGCCCACAGCCTGTGCCAGGTGCACGGCGATCATGTTGCCGCCGCCGATGATCGCGCCGTTGGCATCCCGGAAGCTTGGGTCAGTACCCACCATCACGATAGCGCCGAAGCCGACGATGATCAGCAGCAGGTAGAAGTAGCCAATGAAACCGGTGGCGTAGAACACGCTCTTGCGCGCTTCCTTGGCGTCACTGACGGTAAAGAAGCGCATCAGGATATGCGGCAGCCCGGCGGTGCCGAACATCATGCCCAGCCCCAGGGAAATCGCATCGATCGGGTTCGACAGCAAGCCGCCCGGCGCCATGATCGCGCTGCCCTTGGCATGCACGGCGGTAGCACCGGCGAACATTGCCTCGGTGCTGAAGCCGAAATGCTTGAGCACCATGAAGGCCATGAAGGTGGTGCCGAACAGCAACATCACCGCTTTGATGATCTGCACCCAGGTGGTGGCGAGCATGCCGCCGAAGGTCACGTAGAACACCATCAGCACGCCCACCAGCATCACCGCGTACAGGTAGTCGATGCCGAACAGCAGCTCGATCAGCTTGCCGGCGCCGACCATCTGCGCCACCAGATACATCAGCGCCACGGTCAGGGTGCCGAAGGCCGAAGTCAGGCGCACCGGGGTCTGCTCCAGGCGGTAGGACACCACATCGGCAAACGTGTATTTGCCCAGGTTGCGCAGGCGCTCCGCGATCAGGAACAGGATGATCGGCCAGCCGGCCAACACGCCCAGGGCGTAGAGCAGGCCGTCATAGCCGTTGAGGAACATCATCGCCGAGATGCCGAGGAATGACGCCGCCGAGATCATGTCGCCGGCAATCGCCAGGCCATTCTGGAAGCCGCTCATGCCGCCGCCGGCAGTGTAGAAGTCGCTGGCGGAACGGGTGCGCAGGGCGGCCCAGCGAGTCACGCCGAGGGTGAACAGCACGAACACCAGGAACATGCCGATGGCGTTCCAGTTCAGTGGCCGGGATGCGCCGTCGGCGGCGACTGCAAGGTCCGTGGCCAATGCCAGCGGCAGGAGAAACCACGCTACCAGCCGGCTCATGCTGTGCACTCCTGCTTGAGTTTGTCGTTCAGCGGGTCGATCACATGGTTGGCGCGGTACACATAAAAGCCGGTCAGCGCGAACGCCAGCAGCACAATCACCACACCCACCAGCATACCCACGGTGGTCACGCCACCGCTCAACGACTGCCCGAGGGTAGCCGGGGAGAACGCTACCAACAGCACAAACCCGAAATAGATCACCAGCATGATCAGCGACAGCGACCAGTACAGGTTCTGTTTGCGGCGTACCAACTGGATGAAATCGGGATGTCGACGGATGCGCTCGATATCGTCGGGGGTCATGGTGGTGTGCTCCTTTTTATTGTTGTTGTGGTTAAGCCTGCGTCCTGTAGGAGCGAGCTTGCTCGCGAAAAACCTGAGGGCGCCGCGTTGATTCAGGCTACCCGCGTCATCGTTAACGATCTTCGCGAGCAAGCTCGCTCCTACAGGGGAGCGGTGTGTCCTTAAAACTGATCGAAATCCAGTACCACCTTGTCGCTGACCGGGAATGCCTGGCACGACAGCACATAGCCGGCGGCCACTTCGTAGTCTTCGAGGGCGTGGTTGCTGTCCATCTCCACTTCGCCTTCGATCACCTTGCACTTGCAGGTGGAGCACACGCCGGCCTTGCATGAATACGGCAGCTCGGCGCCCTGGGCATTGCCCGCGTCGAGGATGCTCTGAGTGTTGCGGGGCAGGTCGAAGGCGAGGGCGCGGCCGTCGCTGATCACGGTGATCTGGCTGACCGCCGCATCCACTTGCCGCGCTGCCTCACGGGCCTCGCGCTTGTGCTGGCTGCCGGCGGCGGCGAACAGTTCGAAATGGATGCGCTCCGGTGCCATGCCCTTGGCCTTGAGGCTGTCGCGCACGGTCTCGGTCATCTCCTGCGGGCCGCAGATGAAGGCCGCGTCGAGGGCTTTCACGTCGAGCCAGCGGGAGAACAGTTGCTCGCACTTCTCGGCATTGATGCGGCCGTTGTAGAGGTCGACATCCTGCTGCTCGCGGCTGAACACGAAGATCAGGTTCAGGCGCTGCAGGTAGCGGTTCTTCAGGTCTTCCAGCTGTTCGCGAAACAGTGCACCGGAGCTGGAGCGGTTGCCGTACAGCAGCGTCACGCGGCTGTGGGGCTCGGTTTGCAGGGTGGTCTTGATGATCGACAGGATCGGTGTGATACCGCTGCCGGCCGCCACTGCCAGGTAATGGCCGTGGCGAGCCGGATCAAGGTCTACATGGAAATGCCCGGCGGGTGGCATCACTTCCAGGCTGTGCCCGGCCTTGAGCTGCTCATTGGCAAACGCGGAGAACCGCCCACCGGCCACGCGCTTGATGGCGATGCGCAGTTCGCCGTCATTGACCCCGGTGCAGATCGAATAGGAACGGCGCACTTCCTCGCCATCCAGCTGGGTGCGCATCACCAGGTGCTGGCCCTGGGTGAAGTGGAAGCTGTCTTGCAGGTGCTGCGGAATCTCGAAGGCGATGGACACCGCGTCACGGGTCTCGTTGCGCACATCCTTGATGGTCAGGCTGTGAAATTTGCTCATTGTTGTTCTCCAACCAAGCGGGCCGCTGGCCCCTCAGATGCACTTGAAATAGTCGAACGGTTCCAGGCAATCGCGGCAGCGGTGCAGCGCCTTGCAGGCGGTGGAGCCGAATTCGCTGAGCACTTCGGTGTGGGTGCTGCCGCATTGCGGGCAGGCAATCACCGGGCTTTCTCCCAGCAGGCTGCGTTTGCTGCTACTGCCTTGGGGCGGTGCGATGCCGTAGGCCCGCAGGCGTTCGCGGCCGCTGCTGGTGATCCAGTCGGTGGTCCAGGCCGGGGTCAGCTTGCGTTCCAGTTGCGGGGCGCGGAAACCTGCCAGCTCCAATGCATCGCGGATATCGCCCTCGATCACTTCGGTGGCGGGGCAGCCGGAGTAGGTCGGCGTGACCACCACATGCAAGTGGCCGGCCTGCCAGTCCAGGTCGCGCACTATGCCCAGGTCGACCACGCTCACCACCGGCACTTCCGGGTCCATGACCTGCGCCAGGGTGGCCCACGCGGCAGCCAGGTCGGTGGGTTGCGCCGGGCGTGCGCCCTGGTCGCTGGCGATCAGCTCACCAGGTTGCATCGGGGTACGCTCGGGGCAAAAACTGCATTTCCGCCAACAAAATTCCCAGGTGCTCGCTGTGCAAACCGCGGCGTGCATCCAGGTAGAAATAGCTAGCAGCAGGCGGCAGGGGCAGGGTGGCGCTGGTAAAGATTTCGCTGACCTGGGTTTGCCACGCTGCGGCAACCTGAGCGGCGTCCGGCGTAATGCCGGCGGCGTGCAGGCGCTGTTCACTGTCGTCGGCGCCGGTCAGTTCCACGGTGAACCGCCACAGCTCGGGGATCGCCGCGAGCATGCGTTTATGGCTTTCCTCGGTGCCGTCCCCGAGGCGCTCCACCCACTCGCCGGAGCGGCGCAGGTGATAGGTGACTTCCTTCACCGCCTTGGCCGCGATGCCGGCGATGCGTTCGTCGCTGGATTGGGCCAGGCCGCTCAACACCGGCAAGTGCCAGGCGTCATACAGGAATTGCTTGAGGATGGTCACCGCGTAGTCGCCATTGGGTTGTTCCACCAGCAGCAGGTTGCGATAGGCCCGCTCATCCCGGCGGAAGGCCAGGTGATCGGCGTCGCGCCCGTCGTCCAGCAGCTCGGCGGCGTATTCCAGCCAGTTGCGCGCCTGGCCCACCAGGTCGAGGCCGACGTTCATCAGCGCCAGTTCTTCTTCCAGCGCCGGCGCATGGCCGCACCACTGGCACAGGCGCTGGCCCTGGATCAGGGCGCTGTCGCCGAGGCGCAGCAGGTATTCGATCAGATCGGTTTCAGGGTTCATGGTCGACCTCACATATGCCCGACTTCGGCCGGCAACTCGTAGAAGCTGGCGTGGCGGTAGACCTTGTCATCGGCCGGGTCGAACAGCGGGTCTTTCTCGTCCGGCGACGAGGCGGTGATCAGCGCGGAAGGCACTACCCACAGGCTCACGCCTTCACTGCGGCGGGTGTACAGCTCCCGGGCGTTTTCGATGGCCATGGTGGTGTCGGCGGCATGCACGCTGCCCACATGCTTGTGATTCAGGCCGTGCTTGCTGCGCACGAAGACTTCAAACAGGGTCCATTCAGACATAACGGTGACTCCACATCAGGTGGCCGATCAGGCGGCGTTCTTGTTCTGTTTTTTACGGGCGTGGGCGACGGCGGCTTCGCGTACCCAGGCACCGTCTTCAATCGCCTTGCGGCGGGTGGCGACGCGTTCCTGGTTGCACGGGCCGTTGCCCTTGAGCACTTCGTAGAACTCGCTCCACTGGATCTCGCCGAAATCGTAATGGCCGCGTTCGGCGTTCCACTTCAGGTCCGGGTCGGGGCAGGTGCAGCCCAGCAGCTCCAGCTGCGGGATGGTCTGGTCGATGAAGCGCTGGCGCAGTTCGTCGTTGCTCTGGCGCTTGATTTTCCAGGCCATGGACTGGGCGCTGTTGGGCGAGTGTTCGTCGCTGGGGCCGAACATCATCAGCGATGGCCACCAGAGGCGGTTGATCGCGTCCTGGACCATTTCTTTTTGCGCCTGGGTGCCCTGGCGCATCATGGTCAGCAGCAGTTCGTAGCCCTGGCGCTGGTGAAAGCTTTCTTCCTTGCAGATGCGCACCATGGCCCGGGAGTAGGGGCCGTAGGAGGTGCGCTGCAGTACCACCTGGTTGACGATGGCGGCGCCGTCTACCAGCCAGCCTACTGCGCCCATGTCGGCCCAGTTCAGGGTGGGGTAGTTGAAGATGCTGGAGTACTTGGCCTTGCCGCTGTGGAGCTTGGCGATTTCTTCGTCGCGGTCGGCGCCCAGGGTTTCCATGGCGCTGTAGAGATACAGGCCGTGGCCGGCTTCGTCCTGGATCTTGGCCATCAGTTGCAGCTTGCGTTTGAGGGTGGGGGCGCGGGTGACCCAGTTGCCCTCGGGCAGCATGCCGACGATTTCCGAGTGGGCGTGTTGGGAGATCTGGCGGATCAGGGTTTGACGGTAGGCGTCAGGCATCCAGTTCTTGGCTTCGATCTTGATTTCGGCGTCGATTTTTTCCTGGAAGGCGCGTTCCTGGTCGGACATCTCGGAGAGGTCCTTGATGCGCTTTACTCCGGTTTCTACAAGCTGTGCGTACATGGGGGGTCTCCCGCCTTGTGTTTTGTCGTAGGCATGGAGGACTTTATAAGCGATACGGAAATTAATATCAAACACAAAATATGGTGTCGTTATTTGATTTTGTATCGCTTTGCGGGAAGGGAGCAGATATCTGTCGCTACGGTAACGGCGGCATAGGGTTCCCGGTCATCGTGGTAAGCAGGGCCAGTAGGCAAAAAACAGGGCCGCTTTATGTGGGAGCGGGCTTGCTCGCGAAGAACCTGAGTGCGCCGCGTTGAATCAGGATGCCCGCGTCATCGTTAACGACCTTCGCGAGCAAGCCCGCTCCCACATTTGAACCGTGTGCGCCTTTGATTTTGCTGGTGCTCTACCCCCAGCCCAAAAAACGAGCAAAAAAAAGCCCCGCAAATGCGGGGCCAAAAAGGTGCAGCAGTCATGCTTTAGGGCGACGATCCATCACATGGCATGCCTTCCCCTCAGACCGCTTGATCGAATGCAGCGGCTGCAAAACGATGCGCGAGCTGATCCCGATATACGTCTTGATGTGCCTGCTCAGTTCGCTGGAGACGGCTTTCTGTTGTTCAGCATTGAGGTGCTGATGCTCAGCCTTGAGCTCCACATGCACATCCACACTGTCCAGGTTGCCATTACGATACAGATGTATCTCATAACATTCTGAAAGCTGTTTTATTTTAAGCACCTGCTCCTCGATCTGCGTGGGAAACACATTAACCCCGCGAATGATCAACATGTCATCACTGCGCCCGGTGATCTTGTCGATCCGCCGCATCGGCCGCGCAGTCCCCGGCAGCAACCGCGTCAAATCCCGGGTACGGTAGCGAATCATCGGCAGCGCCTCCTTGCTCAAGGAGGTAAACACCAGTTCTCCCATCTGCCCGTCCGGCAGCACCTCACCCGTCACCGGGTCGATGATCTCCGGGTAGAAGTGATCCTCCCAAATGGTCGGGCCATCCTTGGTTTCCGCACACTCCATGGCCACCCCAGGCCCCATGATTTCCGACAGCCCGTAAATATCCAGCGCCGTAATCCCCAGTCGCGCCTCGATTGCACTGCGCAGCTCGGCAGTCCACGGCTCGGCCCCAAAGATCCCCAGTCGCAACGCCAGCTTCTGTGGATCAATGCCCTGGCGCTCGATTTCATCGGCAATGTTCAGCATGTACGAGGGCGTGACCATGATGATGTCCGGCTGGAAATCCTTGATCAGTTGCACCTGTTTTTCCGTCTGCCCGCCGGACATCGGAATCACCGTACAACCCAGGCGTTCCGCGCCGTAGTGGGCACCAAGGCCGCCGGTGAACAGCCCGTAGCCATAGGAAATATGCACCTTGTCGCCACGTCGCCCACCGGCCGCGCGGATTGAGCGGGCCACCACATTGGCCCAGGTGTCGATGTCGTTCTGGGTGTAACCCACCACCGTCGGCTTGCCGGTGGTGCCGCTGGACGCATGCAGGCGCACCACCTCGTTCATCGGCACGGCAAACATGCCGTAGGGGTAGCTGTCCCGCAGGTCGCTTTTGGTGGTGAAGGGGAATCTGGCCAGGTCCTCCAGGGACTTGATGTCGTCCGGGTGCACCCCCAGCGCGTCGAAGCGTTGACGGTACAACGGCACATTCTGGTAGGCGTGGCGCAGGCTCCAGTGCAGGCGCTCCAGTTGATGGGCGCGCAGTTCGTCGACGCTGGCGGTTTCCAGCGGGTCCAGTACGGGGTTAAGCACGGCGTTTGGAATAGGCATGTTCATGAGTTCACTCGAATTATTTTTGTGTATCAGCCCACCGCACACTGCGGGCTTTGAGTGCATGCCCCAAGGATACCGCTAGGCTCCCCGGGAATCGCGAATCTTTAGTCGGACAGGCGCTCGATGATCAGCGCGATGCCCTGGCCTACACCGATGCACATGGTGCACAGGGCGTAGCGGCCTCCACGTTCCTCCAGTTCATGCAGGGCGGTGGTTACCAGCCGTGCGCCGCTCATCCCCAGCGGATGGCCGAGGGCGATGGCGCCGCCGTTGGGGTTCACCCGTGGGTCGTTGTCCCCCAGGCCCAGCTCGCGCAGCACCGCCAGGCCCTGGGCGGCGAAGGCTTCGTTGAGTTCGATCACGTCCATGTCCGCCAGGCTCAGGTTGGCCAGTTCCAGCACCTTGCGGGTCGCCGGCACCGGGCCGATGCCCATGATGCGCGGTTCCACGCCGGCGGTGGCCATCGCCACCACCCGGCCACGGGCGACCAGGCCGTGACGCTTGGCAACTTCCGCGCTGGCCAGCAGCAGGGCGCAGGCGCCGTCGTTGACCCCGGATGCATTGCCGGCGGTGATGCTGCCACCTTCACGGAATGGCGTACCGAGTTTCTGCAGTTGCTCAAGGGTGGTGTCGCCGCGGGGGTGTTCGTCGTGTTCCACCACCTTGGCCGGGCCTTTGCGCTGGGGGATCTCCACCGCGACGATTTCCCTGGCCAGGCGCCCGCTGGCCTGGGCGGCGGCTGCACGTTGCTGGCTGCGCAGGGCAAACGCGTCCTGGTCGGCGCGGGAGATATTGAACTGCTCGGCGACGTTTTCGGCGGTCTCCGGCATCGAGTCGATCCCGTAGGCCTTTTTCATCAGCGGGTTGACGAAGCGCCAGCCGATGGTGGTGTCGTATAGCTGTGCGTCGCGGGAAAACGCCTGCTCGGCCTTGCCCATTACCAGCGGCGCACGGGACATCGATTCCACGCCGCCCACCAGCATCAAGCCAGCCTCGCCACAACGAATCGCCCGGGCCGCGCTGCCGATGGCGTCCAGCCCCGAACCGCACAAACGGTTGAGGGTGGTGCCCGGCACGCTCACCGGCAGCCCGGCCAGCAGCGCCGACATGCGCGCCACGTTGCGGTTGTCTTCGCCGGCCTGGTTGGCGCAGCCGTAGATCACATCGTCGACGCTGCTCCAGTCCACTTGCGGGTGGCGGCGCAGCAGTTCGCGCAGCGGCACCGCTCCGAGGTCGTCGGCGCGCACACTGCTCAAGGCACCGGCGTAGCGGCCGATCGGGGTGCGGACTGCGTCGATGATCAAGGCGTCATTCATTCGGATTCTCCTGCGCCAGCACCGTGCCGCGCACTTTGTAGGATTTGCCATGGAACAGCGCAATCAGCTGGCCCAGTTGGTTTTCGATACGGACGTCGTAGTTGCCGGTGCGACCCGAGCGGCTTTGCTCGCGGCAATCGGCACTCAAGGTGTCGCCCAGGTGGGCCGGGGCGATGTAGTCGATGCTGCAGCCCAGCGCCACGGTGGCATCGTTATAGCTGTTGCAGGCCAGGGCGAATGCCGAGTCCGCCAGCGCAAACAGATAGCCGCCGTGGCAGGTGCCGTGGCCCTGGATCATGTCGGCGCGCACGCTCATGCCCAGTCGTGCGCAACCCGGCGCCACCGAGAGCAGGCGCATGCCCATGCCCTGGCTGGCGGCATCGCGGCTGAACATGGCCTGGGCGCACTGGTTGGCCAGGTTTATGGCTTCATGGTTGGTCATGTGGTGCGCTCCTTTCAGTGGCCCTTGAAGCTTGGGCTGCGTTTCTCCATGAAGGCGGCGACGCCTTCGCGGTAATCCTCGCTGCGCCCGGCCAGGCGTTGCAGGTCGCGCTCCAGCTCCAGCTGTTGGTCAAAGCTGTTGCTCAGGCTGGCGTTCAGGCTGCGCTTGATCAGCGCCAGGCCGTAGGTCGGTTGCGTGGCCAGGTGGCGGGCCAGGGTCAGGGCTTCGTTGCGCAATTCGGCGTCGTCCACGCAGCGGTAGATCAGGCCCCATTGCTCGGCCTGCTCGGCGCTCAGGCGATTGCCCAGCAGGGCCAGGGCCTTGGCGCGGGCCATGCCCACCAGGCGCGGCAGGGTCCAGGTGCCGCCGGAGTCGGGGATCAGGCCGATCTTGCAGAAGGCTTGAATGAAGTTCGCCGAGCGGGCTGCCAGCACCAGGTCGCAGGCCAGGGGGATGTTCGCGCCGGCACCGGCCGCCACGCCGTTGACCGCGCAGATCACCGGCAGGGGCAGGTCGCGCAGTTGGCGGATCAGCGGGTTGTAGAACTTCTCGATGGATTCACCCAAGTCCGGCACCGCGCTGCCGGGTTCCACGTTGCGGTCGCTGAGGTCTTGCCCGGCGCAAAAGCCGCGGCCTTCACCGGTGAGCAGCAGCACGCGCACGTCGGGGTTTTCCTGGACCCGCTTCAACGCTTGCTGGACTTCGCCGTGCATCTGCGTATTGAAGCTGTTGAGCTGGTCGGGGCGGTTGAGGCTGAGCAGGGCGACGCCGGCCTCGATGGAAAACAGGATGTGTTCGAAGTTCATGGTCGTGAGGCCCTCACGGTGCACGCTCGGCGGTCAGCCGGCTCATTATTGGATCGGCGTGGTCAGCCGGTTTTGCCGGAGTATAGCTTTAACGTGATACATAAATGCAACGATAAAATTGATTTGGTGTGTCTTGTTTTGGGTTTGATAAAAATGAATTGCTCACTGTGTTGGTCGATAAATACTTGATAAATCCCCTATTTCATTGGATTTAAGTCGAATATTGACGGCGCCATATCACGTCAGGACGACACTTGATCCAAGCGATACGCTTTTTCAGCTTTGTGCTTGTAAAAATGATGTGATACAAAATAAACCAAGATCGGCATCGCTTTGCGAATACGCCATAAAAGGAATCCCCATGACTTGCTACAGCCTCGACGGCCTGACCCCGGTGGTCGACCCCACGGCCTACGTCCATCCCTCGGCGGTACTGATCGGCGATGTGATCATCGGCCCCCATTGCTATGTGGGGCCGCTGGCGAGTTTGCGCGGCGACTTTGGGCGCATCGTCCTCGAAGAAGGCGCCAACCTGCAGGACACCTGTGTGATGCACGGCTTCCCGGACAGCGACACGGTGGTCGAGCGCAACGGCCATATCGGCCACGGCGCCGTGCTGCACGGTTGCCGGATCGGCACCGATGCGCTGGTGGGCATGAATGCGGTGGTGATGGACAACGCCCGTATCGGCGCTCGCTCATTCGTCTCGGCGGCGGCGTTCGTCAAAGCCGGTTTCGAGTGCCCCGAGCAGTCCCTAGTGATGGGCACGCCGGCCAGCGTCAAGCGCAGCCTCAGTGATGAAGAGGTGCACTGGAAGCAAACCGGCACCCGCGAATACCAGCGCCTGGCCCAGCGTTGCCTGGAGCAGATGCAGGAATGCGCACCCCTGAGCGCACCGGAAGCTGATCGCCCACGCATCAGCGACAGCGGCCTGCGGCCCAAGGGCAGATGAATCGCCTGCATCCCGACGCCGCTAAAAACGGTATATTTTCTCTTTTTGCCTCGGTACGCCCATGTCGTCACTGACACCCCTGAACCAACTGATTACCCGCTTCCAGGAGCAGACGCCGATTCGCGCCAGTTCCTTGATCATCACCTTGTACGGGGACGCCATCGAACCCCACGGCGGGACGGTGTGGCTGGGCAGCCTGATCCAGTTGCTCGAACCCATCGGCATCAATGAACGGCTGATCCGCACCTCGATCTTTCGCCTGACCAAGGAAGGCTGGCTGACCGCCGAAAAAGTCGGGCGCCGCAGCTACTACAGCCTGACCGGTGCCGGGCGTCGGCGTTTCGACAAGGCCTTCAAGCGGGTCTATAGCTCCAGCGTGCCGGCGTGGGATGGTTCGTGGTGCCTGGTGATGCTCACGCAGCTGACCCAGGACAAGCGCAAACAAGTGCGTGAAGAGCTGGAGTGGCAAGGTTTTGGTGCGATTGCCCCGACCGTGCTGGCCTGCCCGCGCAGTGACCGCGCCGACGTCAATGCCACCTTGCTCGACTTGGGTGCGCAGGAAGACACCATCGTCTTCGAGACCACCGCCCAGGATGTACTGGCCTCCAAGGCCCTGCGGGTGCAGGTGCGCGAGAGCTGGAACATCGAGGAGCTGGCGGCCCATTACAGCGAGTTCATCCAACTGTTCCGACCGCTCTGGCAAGCGCTTCGCGAGCAGGAACAGCTACAGCCTTCGGATTGTTTCCTGGCACGGGTCCTGCTTATTCATGAGTACCGCAAACTGCTGCTGCGCGACCCGCAATTGCCCGACGAATTGCTCCCCGGCGATTGGGAAGGCCGCGCCGCCCGCCAGTTGTGCCGCAATATTTACCGGTTGATCTACGCCAAGGCCGAGGAATGGCTGAACAGCGCGCTGGAAACTGCCGACGGCCCGTTGCCGGACGTGGGCGAGAGTTTTTACCGGCGGTTCGGGGGCCTGAAATAAGGAGCGACGCTGTTCAGGAGAACGGGTGGAGTGAGGTGGCGTAGAGAATAAAAATAAGCCTGCGTGAGGCCTGAACATGATGTCTTCAATTGCACAGCGCTGTGACGGGTTCGACCAATGGATCCATCAGATCAATCAGATCTGTGGCGCATTCGATGGGCAAATCCTGGGGGATGGTTTTTCCGGGCAGATCCGCGAGTACCAGAGCGGCGCGCTGAAACTCAGCTTTGTCGACGCCTGTCAGGCGCGGCTGTTTCGTACCCCCAGCCAAATCGCGGCGGGCGAGGGCGGCAAGTACTTTGCCGTGTTCCAGCTCGACGGCACGGCGGGCATGGCCCAGGGCGACAGCAAGGCGCTGTTGCGCGCCGGCGACATTACCCTGATCGATGCGGCGCACCCCAGCGACTTCACCTACAGCGAGAATTCGCGGCAGTTGTCGTTGATCCTGCCGTCGTACCTGGTGGAGCAGACCTTGCGTTTCAACCCGGTCAAATGCGGGCACCGCATCGAGGCGGCGTCGCCGATGGCGATGCTGTCCCGGCAGCTGATTCTGGAGGCCACCCGGCAAGACAACCTGACCTTGCAGGAAAGCGAGGCGACGCTGGAGGCGATCATCAACCTGCTGCGCCCGGCGATCAGCCAGGCGGGTGAGGGCAGCGACGCCCATGAGCGAGTGTTCCGCAAGACGCTGGAGTGCATTGACCAGCATATTCGCTCCGAAGAGCTGTGCCCCGAGTGGCTGGCGCGGGAGGTGGGAATGTCGGTGCGCGGGCTGTACCGGATCTTTGCCCGCAAGGGCCTGGTGGTGGCGCGGTACATCAAGAACCGGCGTCTGGATTTGTGTGCTGAATCCCTGCGCCAATCCAGGGTGGAGGAAAAACTTTCGGTGTTGGGGTACTCGTGGGGGTTTTCGGATTCGAGTTATTTTTCGACGGCGTTCAAGTCACGGTTCGGCATTGCGCCGGGTGAGTACCGCAAACAACACGCCTGATCAAAAATGTGGGAGCGGGCTTGCTCGCGAAGGCGGTGGCCCAGCCAATATTGATAGCGACTGACACACCGCATTCGCGAGCAAGCCCGCTCCCACATTTGGATCGCGTTTCGTTCAGTTGGGCATTCCATCTTCAATGGCAATCCCTTGCGCCCGCATCTCGTTGATCAACCCCGCCCTTGTGCCCGGCAGATTGAGCATCGCTTTGTGCCGCAACTCAGTGACTTCCTCAGCGCTGTAAGGCTTGTAATCCACCGGCGTACTCTTGCCCGCCATCCCGTCCGGGCGCATCAGCCAGTTCAGCAAATCCGCCAGTTGCCCATCGTTCAGCGCCGACTGCGACATCCCCGGCACTCGTACCAAAAACTCCCGACCACCCGGCACCTTCAGAAAGTTGCCGACAAACCCGGTCATCCTCGGCGTGTCGTTCGCCGCCGAACCCATGCCGCTGCCCAGATGGCAGCCGGCACACTGCAGCTGATAGTTGGTCGCCACGCTGTACCCGGCCTGGGCAATCGGCGTTTGTGGCGACTCATTCCCCGGTGCGTGCTTCTGGTTTGGATTGGGAATGGCCCGAGCCTGGGCGAGCGGGGCGGCCAGTGCACATACCAGCCCCAGCAATAACAACCTGTGCATGACGATCACCTTAGTGTGTCGGGGCGGATGGCCTGGACCAGCCGCCCCAATCGGGCTAAACCGCGACGCCGCGAATGATCGAGACCGTGCAGTGGTAGATGTGGGATTTGGCCGCCAGGCACCAGTTCACATCGTTGTTGTTGAACGGTCGGTATGCCGGTTCTTCGCTGTCGTTACGCGTGCACGCGCACTGCGCGCAGCTTTGCTTACCGCAGCAGTCGTTATAGGAAATGATGTAGTCCTTGCCGTCCGCCGGGTTGCGGCAGGTGCCGATCCAGGTCACCTGGGACGCCTCGGTGCCCGGTGGGCAAGAGGTCACCGAACCGCCACAGCAACTGCACAAGAAACCGTCGATGGAGCAGTATCGCCAGTAGTCGCAACTGTTCGGGTCGCCCGGATCACCGGCTTTCGGGTTATCGGCAGCCAGCGCCTTGCTGGTGCGGTCCAGGGGCAGCAGCAGGGGCAATGCGGCGCCTGCGACCATCAGCGAGCCCATACGGGCCAACAGTTTGCGTCGCGACGTGGTGTCGGCCAGGCGACGGGTCGAGCGCTCGAATAACAGATCCAGCAATTTCATGAGAGTCTCCCTGCCTTAATCAGTGGCTATGGCCGTGGCTGTGGTCGTGGGGATGCGGCTGGCTGTTGAGGTATTCCTGCAGCGTCGCGCTTTTCAGGTGTTCGACTTCGAACAGGCTGTCCAGGTGCTCGCGGGAATTGACCAGGCCCTTGGCGCGCAAGGTGCCGCTCTTGTCGATCAACGCGGCGTAGGGCAGCTTGCCGATCTGGTAGGTCATGCCGACTTCCGGGCCGACCACGTAGGTGACGTCGTCCAGCTTGTGCTCGGTGATCAGCGCTTGCTGGGCTTCCATGTCGCCGTCGCTGATAAACACCACATCAAGGCGGTCGGCCTGTTCCTTGGCGATGGATTTGATCGCCGGCAACAGGGATTTGCAGATCGGGCAGGTGGGCGAGAGGAAGAACAGCAACTGGTTCTTCTCACCGGCATAGCCGAAGTTCACCGGGCGGCCTTTACGGTCGGAAGCGGTGACTTGCGGCGCCGGCTCATTCACCGCCACGCCCTTGTCGACCATCAGCGCGCCGGCCGGGGCGATGCGCCCGTGCAGCACGCCAATCTGGCGCACCAGGCCCATCACGGCAAACGCCAGCGCCAGCAGCAGTACCCACAGCAGTACGTTGGAAACAATAAGGCCTTCCATTGATCACCTACCAATCAGTTTGAGCAGAAGAGGGGAGTTCGCCAGCAGGCCATCGGCTGCGGCGTAAATCAGCAGCGCGACGGCGCTGGCGGCGACGGTGACGAAGCCGTCGAAAAAACCCAGGTCACGGGCAATCGGCAGCACGCTGCCCAGCAGGGCTACGGCCACCAGTGCGCCGTTGCGTAACAGCAGGATCGGCCGCAACGGCTGCGCCTGGTCGGGGCCTGCGCAGCCGCAGTCGATGTCCCGGCGGCCGCGCCACAGGTTGATGCCAATCGCTGCGGCGTACAGCGCAATCAGGCCGGCGGCGCTGAGGGCGGCCCAGGAACGGCTGGCCGGAACCAGCAGGGCAAAGGCAATCACCAGTTCCAGCACCGGGATTACCCGGGCGGCGGGGCGAGTCACTGCCTCTGGCAGCAACTGGTAATCGGCCAGTTGCCGGGCAAAGCGTGCCGGTGCGCGCAACTTGTGGGTCGCGGCACTGGCCAGCAACACCGCGATGGCGAGTGCGCTGGCAATGATGAAGATCGGGTCGATATGCATGGCCGAACCTCTTTAGTAGCTCATGATCTGGGTCGCGGTCTTCGCTACCTTGGCCATGCTACCGGTGAGTTTGTTGGTCTTGAGGTCGAAGATCTGCAAGCCGCCTTCGACGTCGGCGCCCAGCAACAGGGGCTTGTCGTCGCCGGTGGCCTGCATGCTCCAGACCGGGGTCGGGGCTTCCAGGGTGGCTATCTTCTTCATGGTCTTGAGGTCATAGGCCCAGATGATGGTGCTCGGGTCTTCCCACTTCATCGGCTCGTGGTTGTCGTGCATCAGCACGTACATGCGGTTGAGCTTTGGTGCCACAGCCATCAACTGCCAGCCACCCGGAGCCCAGCCGGTTTTCTTTTCCGCGTCGGTGGTGAGTGACCAGGACGGCAGGATTTTCGGCGCATTGCCGGAGAAATCTACCGGGCGGATGGTGCCGGTGGTGGTGGTGAAGTAGTAGGTGTCGCCCACGTTCACCGCGCGTTCGTTGAGCTTCTCGGCGTTGGGGTCGAAGAAGTGCGTGCGGTTGCGTGAGGTTTCCTGGCCCTGGTCATTCAGGGTGACCACTTGCAGGCTGCCGTCGCCGCACAGGGAGGCGAAGCGGCGGGTGCCTACGGGGTAGTTGAGTACGCAGCCGGGGATCGCGATTTCGGCGGTGACGGAGCGGGACTGGGTGTCGACCACGGTCACGGAGGTGGAGGGGGTGAAGTTGTAGATGTAGACGAAGCGGTCATCGCCGCTGGTCTTCAGGCCGTAGCGTTGGGTCAGGGATTCGGCGCGTTTGTTCGGGATCAGGACTTCCCACGAAGGTGACAGGCTGGAGCTGTCCCAGGCGGTGAGCACGTCGGTGCGGTCGCCTCGGGTGCCGCGGGAGTAGTAGATGTCGGCGCTGTACAGGGTCTTCTGGTCGTGGCTCAGGGCCGAGGGGGCGGCGAAGCCGGTGGGGACCATACCGAGGACGCGCTTTTTGTCGGGATCTACCACGGTGACGCGGCCGACTACGAAGCTTTCGAATTCGACGTCTACCACGAAGGCGCGGTGGGCTTCCGGTGGGAAGGCCAGGGTGGTCTGGCCTATGGTGTCTGGCGGTAAATCCGCCTGGGCGCTGTTCAAGCCGAGTACAAGCAGGCCCAGACCCAGCGCTGACTGTACGTTGATCCTGTTGCTTCGCATTAGGGGCACTCCCTGAATTTTTTGTGTTTTGCTAATCGCGGGTGCTTTGGCAGATTCTTGCAACTGGATTCTGCCTTGTGGGGGGATTGCAAGAATTGTTGTGGCTGCCAAGTGGTTGTTTGTCTGTGCCAATGGGGTGGGGTGTATATCCGTTATTTTTGTTATGGCTGGTATTGGTTCCGCTCTTACAGCGGCTCACTTTTGAAAAGCGCAAAAGTAAGCAAAACGCTCTTGCCCCACCACTCGGCACCTCGCTTAGGCTCGGTGTGCCCTCACTCCGGCTTTGGACCGTGGGCCGCCGCGATGGGCCATCCTTGGCCCAGCGCGGCTAACCCGGCGTCCTGCCGGGTTACCCACGCTCCAAAGCCTGCGTTCGGCCAGCGTGGTTTAACGGGGCGCCTAAGATCAAGATCAAAAGCAAGAGCACAGCGGCCTACCGGCCGGCTTGAGTGTTGAAGAGCAAAAGCTAAATCAAAATCTAAAGCGGGCACGGTCAAATGTGGGAGCTGGCTTGCCTGCGATGGCATCGCCTCGGTGTATCTGAAAAACCGAGGTGTCTGCATCGCAGGCAAGCCAGCTCCCACAGAAAAGCAGAGCTGCATCAGCTTCAGATTTGGCTTTCGCTCTGGTCTTTGCCTTTGCTTTTAACACTCAAGCCGGCCGGGAGGCCGCTGTGCTCTTGATCTGCTTTTGATCTTGATCTGACTGCCCCAATAAGCCCGAGGCCGAACGCAGGCAGTGCGGAGCGGGTAAACCGGCAGGACGCCGGTTTAGCCGCGCCGGGCCATGGATGGCCCGTCGCGGCGGCCCGCGGAGCAATGCCGGAGTGAGGGAACGCCGAGCCCTAGCGAGGCGCCGACAGGCGGGGCAGAGCCCTTTGCTTACTTTGGGGCTTTTCCAAAGTGAGCCGCTGTAAGAGCGGAACCATAGGTGGCCGTTACCGAAGAAACGGATATACCCCCCCTCTCAAGAACCCACCAAAGGCAACGAAAAACTAAACACCGCCCCACACGGCTCCAGATTCTGCGCCCAGATATCCCCCTGATGCCGACCAATGATGTTCTTGCACAACGCCAGCCCAATCCCGTTACCACCCACCTTCGACGAAAAGAACCCGTCAAAGATTTTCTCCCGCGCCACGGCCTGAATCCCGCGTCCACAATCCTCGACACTCAACCGCGCCACGTTTCCATCACGGCAGGCATGCAACCGCAGCACCCGACGTTCGACGGGCAGCTCGCTCATCTCTTCAATAGCATTGAATGCCAGGTTCAGAATCACCTGCCCGATCAGCACTTTTTCACAAAGCACCATCAGCGGTTCAATACTGGGGAACAGTTCCAGCCGAACCTGACTCGGCTCGGCCCGCAGGCTGATGAAATATTGGGTTTCCTGCAGCAACTCATTGAGGTCCACCCACTCCGCGCTCCGCTCCAGCTTGACCACATAATCACGCACACTCTTGATGATCGTTGACGCATGCTCGACCTGTCGCACGGCACTTTGCAGCCCCCAGTTCACTCCCTGGTCGGCACTGTGGGTATCGCCCAGACGAATCAAAACCCCCTCGATAAAATTGCGGGTGGCCGCCAACGGCTGGCTCAATTCATGGGCAATCGCCACCGCCATCTCGCCCATGGCGTTGTATCGGGCCAGGTATTCAAGCTGCTGTTCACTGACACGCCGGGCTTCCTCAGCGCGAATCAGGTCCCGCTTCACCTTGTCTTCCCGGGAAATATCACGGAACTGCACCATCAGCACGTCGCGCCCGTCCAGGTGCACCAGCGTCGCGACCGCTTCCGAAAGAATCTCCACCCCGGCCTTGGAGCGATAACACCACTCGATGGTGCGCTGGCCACTGCGGGCCGCGCGCTCAAGCCAACGCAGGCCGATGGAACGCTTGTACTTCGGTGCGTCCCGGGTCATGTCCGGAGCTTTGAGCGGGATCAGTTCTTCCAGGGTAAACCCCAGCGCCGACAGTGCCGCGGTGTTGGCCCAGAGGATGTCCTTGCTCTGCGCATCGTGAAGGATGGTGCAGATCGGCATGGCTTCGATCAGGGTGTGGAAATCATTGTTATTGGGTAGGTACATCGCGTAGCCCTTGGCGGTGGAGGGGACGACTACGGTGGCAAGTTATACCGGTTTGCAGCCGGGGGCACGCTCAGAAGTAATCGGGGGCGCAGTAGGGGATTTCTTTAGCCGGTGGGCTGCACGCCCCAATAGTTGACGGTGGACGGGCTTTTTACACTGGCCCCATCAACGCCTGCCACGGCGTCCATAACAACTACAACGGAGAAAGCCCATGCTGCGTTCGGCCCTCGTGCAACCAGACGCTTTACCCGACGTGCAGCCCACGCTGTTCCAGCAGGTGCTCGATGAGGTGCGTCAGCGCCGCGACGAGTTCGACGCCGGCTCTCACGTGCCACGGGACATGATCGAACGCTTCAAGCAGGTGGGCATCTACCGGGCGGCCACGCCGCGTTGTTTCGGCGGCGATGCCCTGGCCCCCGCAACGTTCTTGCAGATGATCGAGCGCATATCCGAAGCCGATGGCTCCGCCGGTTGGGTCGCCAGCTTTGGCAGCGCCGGGGTGTATCTCGCGGCCTTACCCCAGGAAACCCTCACCGAGCTGTACGCCGACAGCCCCGACCTGGTGTTTGCCGGTGGCCTGTTCCCGTTGCAACCGGCAGAAACCGTCGAGGGCGGCTGGCAGGTCACCGGCACCTGGAAGTTTGCCAGCGGCTGCAAAGGCGCCGACTTGCTGGGCGTGGGCATCGGCGCGGCGGGCGGCAAGCCACGCACTGCCGTGTTCAACCCCAGCCAGGTTGAAATCATCGAAAACTGGGACGTGGTCGGCCTCAAGGGCACCGGCAGCCATGACTTGCGCGTTACCGACCAATTCATCGACGAGCGCTGGACCTTCATCCGTGGCGGCGCTGCCACCATTGATGAGCCGCTATTCCGTTACCCGTCGATTGCCTATGCCGCCCAGGTGCTGGCGGTGGTCAACCTGGGCCTGGCCCGTGCGGCCCTCGATGAAATCAGCGCCATGGCCAGCGGCAGCGGCATCACCGGCGCACCGAAACTGGCGGACCGCGCCTACGTGCGCATCGAAATCGCCAAGGCCGAAGCCCGGCTGAGCGCCGCTCGGGGCTTTTTCTACGGCGCCACCGAACAAGTGTGGAACTCGATCC
The DNA here is from genome assembly GCF_016650865.1 of Pseudomonas sp. TH34. Classification (NCBI taxonomy): domain Bacteria; kingdom Pseudomonadati; phylum Pseudomonadota; class Gammaproteobacteria; order Pseudomonadales; family Pseudomonadaceae; genus Pseudomonas; species Pseudomonas sp. TH34. The sequence goes on along the minus strand of NZ_JAEKFB010000032.1, from coordinate 113,065 downwards.
TCGCCGGCAACCCGGTCACGGCCGAGCAAACCAGCCTGCTGCGCCTGACCGCCATTCACGTGTCCCAGGCCGGCGCCGCCGTGGTGCAGAGCGCCTACAGCCTGGCGGGCACCACCGCGATCTACCTGCGCCACCCGCTGCAACGCTACCTGCGCGACGCCATGGTGGTGACCCAGCACGCCTTCCTCAGCGAAGGACTGTACGACGGCGCGGGCTCGGTGTTCCTCGGCGTTCCTCCATTTCCTGGCTACATCTGACTTTCAAGGATCAACCCATGTCCCAAGCCACTCAAGAACCGCTGCGCGTTGTGTTTTGCATCGGCATCACCCAGAACTTTTTCGACCTGCCTACCGGCGAAGGCCTGAGCGTGTGGAAAGGCTTCAGCCAGATGATGGGCGACCTCGGCGCCATGCCGGGCATCAACGTGCTGGGGGCGATGGATGACGACCGCTTGATGGTCGGCCCGTCGACCACCTCGCCGTGGACCGTCTACATCATGGCCGACGTTGACTGCCACCAGTCGGTGATCGACGCCTGCAACCTGTTCCGTACCACGCCGGTGGGTGAATACAGCCTGTGGCGCTACGCCAAGGTTGAAGCGCGGATTGGCCGTCCGCTGACCATTCCCGAAGCGGCCAGGGTGTGAGCCATGGACCTGTTGCAGCGTGTTGAAACCCTTGAAGGGGAGAGCCAGGTAAGGCGCTTGATGGCGCGCTACATGGACCTGTGCGACGTGCCCCGGGCGGCGATGAACGTCCGCGAGTTGGCCGGGTTGTTCACCGTGGATGCGGTCTGGGAAGGCATTGGCACAAGTGCCGCGCAGACCTTCGGCCAGCATCAGGGGCGCGACGCGGTGGCGGCGTTTGTCGGCAGCTACCTGCCACCGTCGGATCACTTCGCGTTGAACCTGCATTACCTCACCAGTGAGTCGATTCAGGTGGACGGCAACACCGCTGCGGGGCAGTGGATCATGCAGCAGATTTCCACCTACGCCGACCAGCGCAGCGAGTTGTTCGGCACGCGGCTGACCATCGATTTTCGTCGCGTCGACGGCACCTGGCTGATCGCGCATTTCCGTACGCAGCGCCTGTTCAATAGCATGTTGGGGGTGAACCCATGAGTACCTTCGTCAGCGAATTTCTCTTGGGTGGCAGCGGAAAACGCGTAGCCATCAAGGACTCCATCGACATCGCCGGGTATCCGACCCGCTCGGGCAGCCGTGCCTTTGATGATGCGTCGCCCGCGACCCGGCATGCAGACGTGGTGCGGTTGGTCCTCGACGCCGGCTGGCAGATCGTAGGCAAGACCAACCTGCATGAACTGGCATTTGGGGTCACCGGCATCAACGACTGGAGCGGTACGCCGATCAATCCCCAGGCGCCTGACCGGGTACCGGGCGGCTCATCCAGCGGTTCGGCCGCGGCCGTTGCGGCGGGCCTGGCGGATATCGCCATTGGCACCGATACCGGCGGCTCGGTGCGAGTCCCGGCCGCGTGCTGCGGGGTTGCCGGTTTGAAGCCGACCTATGGCCGAGTCAGCCGCACTGGTGCGCAACCGGCGGTATCCAGCCTCGATTGCGTCGGTCCGTTTGCCGCGAACATGCAGGACCTGATCGCCGCGATGCAGGTGATTTGCCCGGGTTTCCAGCCACAGGCGGCGCCGTCCGGCAGCGTGCAGGTGGGCTTTCTGGATGTTGCCTGTGAGCCATGGCTGAAGGCGAGCCTGATGGCTGCCGTCGACGCGGCCGGCTGGCGTCAGCAGCGTCTGCATCTGGAGGATTTCGATGCAGCGTTCGGTGCGGGCCTTACGGTGATTAACGTCGAAAACTGGGCAGCCTTCGGTCACCTCACCGGTAAGGGACTGATCGGTGCGGATGTCGAACAACGCTTGTTGGCTGCCAGCCGCACCAGCGCCGCTGATTTGGCCGAAGCCGAAGTCGTGCGCACCCGCTTCAGCCACCAGGTGGACGCCGCGCTCGAAGAATTCTCCGTGCTGCTGCTGCCGACGATGCCTGACCTGCCGCCGACCCTGGCCGAAGCCCGCAACGGCAGCCAGGCCGTGGCCCGCATGACGCCATTGGTGCGGCCATTCAACCTCAGCGGCCACCCGGCGCTGACGGTGCCGGTGACCCTGGCCGACAGCGGGCTGAAGGTGGGGCTGCAGATTGTCGGCCGCAAGGGCCAGGACGAATGGGTGTGTGCCCTTGGCGCACAGCTGCAACAGAGCATCACGGCTCGCCAATAAGAACAACGCCTTGAGGAGGGCTCCATGAGTACCCATGAATACCGGCTGATTGCCAAATCGAAAAGCCTCGACGAGTTGGTCAAGCACGATCGCGTCGACGTCTCGCTGTACAACGACCCGGCGCTGTTCGAGGCCGAACTGGAAAAGATCTTCTACCGCACCTGGGTCTGGGTCGCCCATGAAAGCGAAGTGCGCAACAGCGGCGACTTCAAGACCGCGACCATCGGCCGGCGCCCGGTGATCGTGGTGCGCGACAAGAAAGGCGCGATCAACGTGCTGGAAAACCGCTGCCGCCACCGTGGCGCTACGGTTTGCGAGAAGCACAAGGGCAACGCCACCGGTTTCACCTGCCCGTATCACAGCTGGTCCTATGGTTTGGACGGCAAGCTGCGGGCGCTGCCTTACCCGGACGGCTACGAAGGCATCCTGGAAAAGTCCGAATTACCCCTGACCAGCCTGCGGGTCGACAGCTACGCGGGAATGGTATTCGCCAGCTACAACGACGACATTGAACCGTTGGCCGACTTCCTCGGCGGGGCCAAACACTGGATGGACCTGTTCATGAAGCAGGGCGCCGGCTACCCGATCAAGACCCAGGGCGAACACAAGTTCAGCTTCAAGGGCAACTGGAAGATCCAGCTGGAAAACACCACCGACGGCTACCACTTTCCGATCGTGCACAAGTCGTTCATGTCGTCGGTGGACGCCGAGACTTCGGAAATGCTCTCGTTCATGACCGACGAGCAGGCCGTCACCCACTCCCTGGGCAATGGCCACAGCGTGATGGTGATGGTGCCCGAGCATGTCGACCTGGACCATGACGACGGTACCGAGCAGTTGCAGGAGCGTTTCGCCCACGTCACCGAAGAACTGTCGAAAACCATGGAGCCGGCCCAGGTGCGACGCATCGTGCGCTCGCTGCACGGCGCCGGGTTCAACCTCAACCTGTTTCCCAACGTCGCCATGTCGATGTCGTTCTTCCGGGTGCTGCGCCCGGTGTCGGTCACCGAGACCGAAATCCGCCACGTCGCCCTGGGCATGGAGGGCGGCCCGCAGGTTGCCAACCGCGAGCGCCTGCGCATCCACGAACACTTCCAGGGCCCGTTCGGCTTTGGCAGCCCCGACGACGCCGAGGCCTGGGACCGGGTGCAACGCGGCTCGTATGCCGGCGTGGATGCGCCGATCCTGGTCAACCGTGGCCTGAACCGCGAAGTGCTGGCCGACAACGGCGACAAGGTATCCCACGCCACTGATGAAGGCGGCATGCGCGGGGCCTATGACATGTGGAAAAGGATGATGAGCCAATGAACACCCTGACTGGTTTTACCGCACCGCTGGCCCAGGCCATCGAATTCATCTGGCGTGAAGCCGAACTGCTGGACCACAAGGACTACGTGCAATGGGCCGCGTTGTGGAGCGAGAGCGGGCGCTACGTCGTGCCGATCGACCCGGACACTGACGATTTTGAAGCCAACCTCAACTACGCCTTTGATGATGCGCGCATGCGTGACTTGCGCATCGAACGGCTGACGGCGGGGTATTCACCGTCGGCGGTGGATGCGGCGAAAACCGTGCGCAGCGTTTCGCGATTCACCTTGGTGGAAGCAGCGGGAGAGGTGGTGGAAGTTAACTGCACGCAGTTGCTGTATGCCTACAAGCGTGGGGTGCACACGCCGTTCGTGGCTGACCTGAATTACCGCATCCGCTTCAGCGCCGGGGTGGTGACCCTGGAGCGCAAGGTGGTGCGGCTGATCAATTCCACCGACAGCCTGAGTGCACTCGGCTTCCTGCTGTGAACCCGATCTGACCCACCACACAGAACCAATGTGGGAGCTGGCTTGCCTGCGATAGCGGTGTGTGAGCCAGCCCTTCAGGTACTGACCCACCGCTATCGCAGGCAAGCCAGCTCCCACATTTGAAATGAGGACACCCTGATGAACCGAATCGCCCTTGTAACCGGCGCCTCCCGCGGCCTTGGCGAATGCATCGCCCGGCGCCTGCACGCCGCAGGCTACCGCGTGGGCCTGGCGGATGTGCACCTGGACGGCGTGCAGCGCCTGGCCTCTGAACTCGACAACCACGGCGAAACCGCCGGCGCCATCGAGCTGGACGTGCGCAACAAGGCGGATTTTATTCGCGCCCGGGACCTGCTCAGCGAGCGTTGGGGCGGCACCGATATCCTGGTAAACAACGCCGGGGTGTCGAAAGTTGCGGCGCTGATGGACATCACACCCGAGGAATTCGATGAATCGATGGCGATCAACCTGCGGGGCACGTTCGTGGCCTGCCAGGTGTTTGGTGCGCATTTCGCCGAACGAGGGTTCGGGCGCATCGTCAATATCGCCTCCCTCGCCGGGCAAAACGGCGGCACTGCCACTGGCGCGCATTACGCGGCGGCCAAGGGCGGCGTGGCCACGCTGACCAAGGTCTTCGCCCGTGAACTGGCGCCCCGGGGCGTGACGGTCAACAGCATTTCGCCAGGCCCGCTTGATTTGCCGGTGGTGCACGAAACCGTGGCCCCGGAGCGCCTGGAGCAGATCCTCAAGATCATCCCCACGGGCACCCTCGGTGACCCGCGCACCATCGCCGACACCGTGCTGCTGTTGATCGCCGACCACGCCGCCTCGATCACGGGCGCGTGCTGGGACATCAATGGCGGGCTGTTCATGCGCTAGTCACCCCCGAAGAGAGTGGGCCTGCTGCGCAGTCCAGCGAGAGCAAACTCCCTCGCCACAGGATAGCGTTCAACCGAAACAACAGGATTCAGGTGCTGCAATGATGAAGGTGAAGATCGAACGCATCGTCGATGAAGCGCTGGATATCCGTTCCTTTCGCCTCGTGCGCAGTGACGGCCAGCCTCTCGACAGTTATGAACCCGGGGCCCATGTGGACCTTACCGGGCCGACCGGCGTCACCCGCCAGTATTCGCTGTGCAGCCCGCCCCACGATGGCCGCGCGTACCTGGTGGCGGTGAAGAAAGAGGCGCAATCCCGTGGCGGCTCCCTGGCCCTGCATGAGCAGGTGCAGGAGGGCATGGAACTGGAGATGGGTGCGCCGCGCAACCTGTTCCGCCTCGACCCGGATGCGCCGGCCCATGCGCTGTTTGCCGCCGGTATCGGGGTGACGCCGCTGTTGAGCATGGCCTATCGACTGGCCGGCAGCGGCCAGCCGTGGCGCCTGCACTATTTTGCACGTTCGGCGCAGTACGCGGCGTTTACCCAGCTGTTGGCCGATACGTTCGGTGAGCATGTGCAGTTTCACTATGGCGTCGAGCCGGGTGCGCTGGATGCGGCCTTGAGCACCTGCCTGGAGCAGGCGGGCGCGTCTGCCCACGTCTACACCTGCGGCCCCGCACCGTTCATGCACAAGGTGGTGGAAGTGGCGGCCCGCAGCCGCCCCGAGGAGGCGATCCACCTGGAGCACTTCCAGGCCGATCCGGCGGCGAACGCCGGGTCCAGTGGTGGTTTCGAGGTGGAGCTGGCCAGCTCCGGCGTGGTGCTGCAAGTACCGGCGAATTCCAGCCTGGTGGACGTGCTGCAGGCCCATGGTTGCGACATCGACACCGAGTGCCGCGAAGGCATCTGCGGCACCTGCATTGTCGAGGTGCTGGAAGGCGTGCCCGAGCACCGTGACAATTGCCTGTCGACCAAGGAGAAGGCCGCCAACCGGCAGATTTGTGCGTGTGTTTCCCGGGCAGTTTCCGCTCGTCTGGTATTGGATATTTGATCGGCGCTACCCGTAAGATTGCTTGGACCAAAAAAATAAAAAACGTGAGGCCTTGCGGTCATGATGAGTTCAACGGTGCAACGTAATGAATCGTTCGAGCGTTGGTTACAGCAGGTTAACCAGGCCTGTGGACGCTTCGATGCCCGGGCCCTGGGCGCGGGGTTTTATGGGGAGTTGAGCGAGTTTCGCAGCGGCGCGATCAAGCTCAGCGTGGTTGATATGGCCCAGGTGCATCTGTATCGCAGCAGCAAGGAAGTCAGTACCGGCAACGAGGGGCACTATTACGCGGTGTTCCAGTTGCAGGGCAGCGCGCAGCTGGAGCAGGGTGACAACCGTGCGCAACTGGGCTGCGGTGACATCGCCCTGATCGACGCTTGCCGTCCCAGTGACATGACCTACCACGACAACTCCCGGCAATTGTCGCTGATCCTGCCGCGCCAGGTGGTGGAGCGCGGTTCGCACTTCACTGCGGTCAACTGCGCGACCCGTATCTCGGCGCGCACGCCGTTGGCGCTGATGGCCAGCCAGATGGTGCTCGACACCCGCCAGCAAAACGACCTGGGCATGCAGGAAAGCGAAGCCGTGCTGGATGCATTGGTCAGCCTGTTGCTGCCGGGGATCAGCGCCCGGGACAACGGCGTGGATACCCAGGAACGGCAGTTTCGCAAGACTATCGCCTACATCGACGCGCACATCGGCGCTGAAGAACTCTGCCCCGAGCTGATTGCCCGGGAAGTCGGGGTGTCGGTGCGCGGGCTGTACCGGATGTTTTCCAAGCGCGGGCTGGTGGTGGCGCAATACATCAAGCACCGACGCCTGGATTTCTGCGCCGAAACCTTGCGCCATTCGCCGGCGGAGCAGAAGCTGTCGGCACTCTGTTATGCCTGGGGCTTCTCCGATTCCAGCTACTTCTCATCGGCGTTCAAGTTACGCTTCGGCGTGTCACCGGGCGAGTACCGCAAGCGCTATAGCCATCATTGATGCGTGCCGCCCCCGGACCTGGAATGCATTTTCCTGTGGGAGCCGGGCTTGCCCGCAATGCAGGCCACTCGGTCTGACAGGTACACCGCATCGATCCCATCGCAGCCTCGCTAAAGCTCGACAGCTCCCACATTGAATGCATTTTCCTGTGGGAGCCGGGCTTGCCCGCGATGCAGGCCGCTCGGTCTGACAGGTATACCGCAGCGATCCCATCGCAGCCTCGCTAAAGCTCGACAGCTCCCACATTGGAATGAGGTCAACTGTGGGCTGGCTTGCCTGCGATGCAGACCACTCGGTCTGACAGGTACACCGCAGCGGTCCCATCGCAGCCTCGCTAAAGCTCGACAGCTCCCACATTGGAATGAAGGTCAACTGTGGGAGCTGGCTTGCCTGCGATGCAGACCACTCGGTCTGACAGGTACACCGCAGCGATCCCATCGCAGCCTCGCCAAGGCTCGACAGCTCCCACATTGGAATGAGGTCAACTGTGGGAGCTGGCTTGCCTGCGATGCAGGCCACTCGGTCTGACAGGTACACCGCAGCGGTCCCATCGCAGCCTCGCTAAAGCTCGACAGCTCCCACATTGGAATGAGGTCAACTGTGGGAGCTGGCTTGCCCGCGATGCAGGCCACTCGGTCTGACAGGTACACCGCAGCGATCCCATCGCAGCCTCGCTAAAGCTCGACAGCTCCCACATTCAATGCATTTTCCTGTGGGAGCCGGGCTTGCCCGCGATGCAGGCCACTCGGTCTGACAGGTACACCGCATCGATCCCATCGCAGCCTCGCCAAGGCTCGACAGCTCCCACATTGGAATGAGGTCATCTGTGGGAGCTGGCTTGCCTGCGATGCAGGCCACTCGGTCTGACAGGTACACCGCAGCGATCCCATCGCAGCCTCGCTAAAGCTCGACAGCTCCCACATTGGAATGAGGTCAACTGTGGGAGCTGGCTTGCCTGCGATGCAGGCCACTCGGTCTGACAGGTACACCGCAGCGGTCCCATCGCAGCCTCGCTAAAGCTCGACAGCTCCCACATTCAATCATCGCGCGCTACGGATACAACACCTCGCGGACCAGCATGGCGATGCTGGTCACGCCCATCTTTTCCTTGATCTTGGTGCGGTGCACGTCAACGGTCTTCACGCTGATGTTCAGCTCGCGGGCAATCACTTTGCTCGCCTTGCCGTCCACCACCAGCATCAACACTTCTCGCTCCCGGCTCGTCAGCAGCGCCAGCTTGCCTTGCAGGTGCTCGCGCTGTTCCTGGTCGGCCTGGGCCTGTACAGCGGTCTTCAGCGCGGCCTGGATGCGGTCGATCATCTGTTGCGGGTTGTAGGGCTTCTCGACGAAATCCAGCGCGCCGTTTTTCATTGCGGTGACCGACATCGGTATGTCGCCGTGGGCCGACACGAAGATGGTCGGCAAGGTACTGCCGCGCCGGTTGAGGATCTCCTGCAACTGGAAGCCGCTGGTCTGCGGCATGCGCACATCCAGCACCAGGCAGGCGGGCTGTCGCGGGTCGTAGTGCTCAAGGAACTCTTCGGCCCCGGCGAAGCATTGGGCCTTTACGCTGACCGACTCCAGCAGCCAGGCCAGCGAGGTACGCAGGTCTTTGTCGTCATCAACGATGTAAACGATCGGTGTGCGAATTTCCATCAGGGACTGCCACGAGAATTTCTAATTATTGTTTTCGCACGCGGGCACGCTGCGGCGGACATTGGCTCATCTGTGGAGCCTTGCCAGCAGAATACCCAGTGTGAACGGCCCTGACGATAAAGAAACCACCTAGTCGGCATGGGGATCGTCTGAATGGTCGCGCTGCATGGGGCGTCTTAGTCTTGTGGCATCACCCACGGACCGTAAAGGGGCACCGACATGGCCGACCTGAGCCAGCAGCAAATCGACTTTCGCAACGCCATGGCGCAACTGCCGGCCGCGGTGAACATCATCACCACCAACGGCCCGGGCGGGCGTTGCGGGATCACGGCGAGTGCGGTGTGCTCGGTGACGGATTCGCCACCCACGGTGTTGGTGTGCGTGAACCGTGGGAGTGCGACCCATGATGTGTTCCGTACCAATGGTCAGCTGTGTGTGAACGTACTGTGCGGGGAGCAGGAGGAACTGGCGCGGCATTTTGCCGGGATGACCCAGGTGCCCATGGCGGAGCGGTTTGCCTGGGATCTGTGGGATGGCGGCGAGACAGGTGTGCCGGTGCTTCGGGACGCGTTGGTGCAGCTGGAAGGGCGGATCAGTGAGTGCAAGGAAGTGGGCTCCCATTCAGTGATGTTTGTGGAGTTGTCGCGGATAGGCGTTCGGGAGGAGGGTGACAGCCTGGTGTACTTCAATCGGCTGTTTCACCGAATTGAACATGCTGGCGCCCATTGCTGAAGATGCAGAGGATCAAATGTGGGAGCTGTCGAGCTTTAGCGAGGCTGCGATAGCGGAGGGTCAGGCACCCTGTTTATTGACTGTGCCGACGTCATCGCAGCCTCGCTAAAACTCGACAGCTCCCACAGGGGACGTGCTTCGTTGGTTAGAAGTTAGTGGCGAACACCACTTGGCTGTAGAGGTTTTTATCGTGGTTGCCCAGCTGCGTGCCGCCTTGCTCGGCGCTCTTGTCCGGCTGGTACAGGCCGATCAGCGGCATCACCGTCAGGTGGTCGTTGACGTGCCATTCGGCATACAGGTCCAGCTCGTGGCCGTCGTTGTTGCCGAGGTTGCGGTCGATGGTCTTGAAGTCGAACAACACCGCGCCGACGTTGAGGTTCTGCAGGGGCGAAACCTTGAACGTGACGTTCTGGATGCGTGAGTTGTTGTTGAACGGCCCGGCGTAGTTGCCCGCCACTTCACCCTGGAACCAGGTGCCGTAGCCACGGCTGAAACCGTAGAACAGCGGGTCGAAGCCTTCCGAGAAACGGCTGTAGCGGTAGCTCACATACGGCGTCCAGGTCACGTCGGAGAAGGCCCAGCCGGCTTCCAGGTACCAGGCGTCTTCGTTGCCGGTGTGGGGCTTGTCCTGCCAGGCGTATTCGCCGGACAGGAACAGGTTGGTCACCCCGGCATTGCCCGTGGCCCGCAGGCTGTAGGTCTTCATGCCATCGCGTTCCAGCTGCGTGGGGGAGGCATACTGCTTGTCGACATCGGTGGTGTCGATGTACGTCAGCCCCACGGTGCCTTCGGCGGCCACGTGTTCGAGGGTGGCGACGTACATCTCGGTCTTGGCCTGGGCACGGTTGTCGGACTTGAGCCACATCAGGTCGCTGCGCCAGCCGTCCTTGCCGCCCAGGCGCAACACGGCGGTTTCGTCGAAGGCCTTGCGGGCGGCGATGTAGTAGCCGCCGCCGCGATTGAGGTCGCCATCGGCCACGCCCTTGCCGAAGTTCAGCGCGTCGCCGTCAATCAGGAAACCGTCGCCGACCACGATGTTCTGGCGGCCGAAGGACAGGTCCACGCCATTCTCGCCCAGAGCCTCAAACAACGTGCCCGAGCGCCAGCCAAGGTAGGCGTCTTCGAATTTTGTGGTGCGCTCCGAACCGTCGCTGAAACCTGCGGCATCGCCGTCGCCCCAGGTACCGGAACTCAGCAGGTTGGCCGCACCGTAGGTGGTGCCGGCGCCGCTGAAGCTCTTGTCGAAGCTCAGGCCGTACTTCACGTAGCCCTCGCGCCAGGACGAGGAGCCCTTGGCGAGGCGGCCGGATTGACTGTAGTTCTGCTGGCTGTGGAAGACACCGAATACCGCTTCCAGCGTGGCGTTCAGATGACTGCTGTCATCGGCGTACAGCTCATAAGCGCCGGCCGGGTTGGCACCGATCATCAGCGCGAGGGTCGAGAGACGAAGCAAGGGGGACTTGAGCATGGTGTGGCATCCATTCTTGTTCATGACCACAGGGTTGGGGTCTGCCGCGATACTAATGCTGGCGAAGTGACGTGCCTTTTGTCTGGTTGCCAAAGACTTGACTGTGCTTGCCAGAATCCACGGTTTGGCAGCCCGGCCAATACGACTGGCACGCAGGGCAAAACCCGAGCGACCTTGAGCCCTGACAATCGTCGGCAACTTCGATGATTTCCAAGGTCGTTTTTCTATGTTCACTGCACACAGATTGTCCCTGGCCGGCGTGCTGTCGCTGGTCCTGGCCCACAGCGCATTCGCCGCTGAATGCGGCCCTGACCAGAGCCGTGGCGCCCAGGTTTTCGCCAACGAATGCGGCGTGTGCCATGCGGTGGCGAAGGGCGGCACGACAATGATGGGGCCAAACCTGGCGGGCATTTACGGGCGTAAATCCGGCTCCCTGGCGGGCTTCAGCTACTCCCAGGCGATGCGTGACAAAAACGTCGAGTGGCAAGCCGAGACCATCGCGCAATTCATCACCCAGCCCCAGGCGTTTGTGCCCGGCACCTACATGCCCTACATGGGCCTGGCTTCGGCCGACGATCGCCAAGCGGTCGCCTGCTTTCTCAAAGAACAACATTGAATACAGGTGAATCATGAGCAACGTTGAAATCCTGCCGCAGGTGGCTGCATTCCTGGACCGTCGTCATGGCTGCTTTATCGATGGCCAGTGGGTATTTGCCGAGGGCGAACACATCAAGGTGGTCAACCCGGCCACCGGGCAAACCCTGTGCGAAACCCTCGATGCGCCGCTGCACGTGGTGGAACAGGCGGTGCAGTCATCCCATGCGGCGTTCAAGTCCCGCGTGTGGTCTGGCTTGCGCCCGGCCGACCGTGAGCGGATTTTGCTGAACTTCACCGCGTTGGTTGAGGCCCATGCCGAGGAACTGGCGCAGCTGGAAACCCTGAGCCAGGGCAAGTCGATCAACCTGGCGCGGGGGCTGGATCTGAACGCCACTGTGGAGTTCATGCGCTACATGTCGGGGTGGGCGACCAAGATTGAAGGGCAGACCTTTGACGTGTCGATCCCTTTGCCGCCGGGGGCCAGGTTCACTGCGTTCACCAAGCGTGAGCCGGTGGGCGTGGTGGTGGGCATCGTGCCGTGGAATTTCCCGCTGCTGATTGCGGCCTGGAAGTTGATGCCGGCGCTGGCGACCGGGTGCACGGTGATCATCAAGCCGGCGATGGAAACGCCGCTGACGGCGATGCGCCTGGCGGAGCTGGCGCTGGAGGCGGGGATTCCGGCGGGGGTGTTCAACGTGGTGACCGGCGGCGGGGCGTCGGTGGGGGCGTTCTGACTGCTCATCCGTTGGTGAGCAAGGTGTCGTTTACCGGTTCGACTGCCGTGGGCAAGAGTGTGGGGGTGGCGTGCATGGAGAACATGACGCGGTTTGCCCTGGAGTTGGGGGCAAGAATCCGATGATCGTGTTGGCGGATGCGGATATTGATAAGGCGATCCAGGGGGCGATCCTGGGTGGGTTGCTGAACAACGGGCAGGTGTGTGCGGCGGCTTCGCGCTTTTATGTGCATCGTTCGGTTTATGACCGGTTTGTCGAGGGGTTGGCGGCGGCGGTGTCGGCGATGCCGTTGGGGGCGGGGATGGATGGTGAGGCGGCGATTAATCCGTTGGTGTCGCGCAAGCAGCAGCAAGGCGTACTGCGCCATATCGAGCAGGCCCGGGCTGAAGGGGCGCGGGTGGTGATCGGTGGGGATGAGGTCGCGGGTGAGGGGTTTTATGTGCGGCCGACGATTTTGGCGGATATCGATCATGGGATGGCGGTGGCTCGGGAGGAGGTGTTTGGGCCGGTGTTGGGGGTGATGGCGTTTGATGATGAGGATGCGGTGATTGAATTGGCCAATGACAATCGGTATGGGTTGGCGGCCAGTCTTTGGACCAATGATCTGGGTAAGGCGATGAACCTGGTGCCGCGAATCGAGGCGGGGACGGTTTGGGTGAATGCGCATGTGTTGCTGGATCCGGCGATGCCGTTTGGCGGGGTGAAGCAATCGGGGATGGGGCGGGAGTTTGGGCGGGCGGTGATTGAGGCTTATACCGAGCTGAAGTCGGTGTGTATTGCGCATTGATTGGGGGCATATCCGTTATTTAGGTAACGGCGACTTATGGTTTCGCTCTTACAGCGAGTCACTTTGCAAAAGCGGCAAAGTAACCAAAGCGCTCTGCCCCGCCTGTCGGCGCCTCGCTGTGGCTCGGCGTTCCCTCACTCCGGCATTGCTCCGCGGGCCGCCGCGACGGGCCATCCATGGCCCGGCGCGGCTAAACCGGCGTCCTGCCGGTTTACCCGCTCCGCAATACCTGCGTTCGGCCTCGGGCTTATTGGGGCAGTCAGATCAAAATCAAAAGCAGATCAAAAGCAGAGCACAGCGGCCTCCCGGCCGGCTTGAGTGTTAAAAGCCAGATCAAAAGCCAGAGCGAAAACAGAGCTGCTTTTCTGTGGGAGCTGGCTTGCCTGCGATGCAGACACCTCGGTGCATCAGGTACACCCAGTTGATGCCATCGCAGGCAAGCCAGCTCCCACATTTGACCGTGCCCGCTTCTGATTTTGCTGTTGCTCTTGCTGTTGCTTCACCACACTCAAGCCGGCCGGTAGGCCGCTGTGCTCTTGCTTTTGATCTTGATCTTAGGCGCCCCGTTAAACCACGCTGGCCGAACGCAGGCTTTGGAGCGTGGGTAACCCGGCAGGACGCCGGGTTAGCCGCGCAGGGCCAAGGATGGCCCATCGCGGCGGCCCACGGTCCAAAGCCGGAGTGAGCACACCGAGCCTAAGCGAGGTGCCGAGTGGTGGGGCAAGAGCGTTTTGCTTACTTTTGCGCTGTTCAAAAGTGAGCCGCTGTAAGAGCGGAACCATAAGCCGCCGTTACCTAAATAACGGATATGCACACACCACCCCGCCCAGCCCCTCCACATTGCACCCACGCCCCAGAGCCGATAGTCTTGCCAACCATTACCAAAACCCCAACGCCCCCGGGCCCATTGGGTAAAAGGAGAGGTTTGTGAACATCGGACAGTTCGCCTTTCAACGCCAGGTTGAAACCCTATACGTCGACCACAACAGCTGGCTGCGCACCGTACTAAGGCGCAAGCTGGGCAATGCATTCGACGCCGCCGACCTGGCCCACGACGTCTACCTGCAACTCATGCGCAAGGGCCAACTCCCGCCCACCGGCGAATCCCGCCGCCACCTGACCCAAATCGCCAACGGCCTGGTCATCGACCTCTACCGCCGTCGCCAGATCGAATCCGCCTACCTGCAAGCCCTGACCCTCTTGCCCGAACCCTGCGCCCCCGATGAAGAAACCCGCGCCCTGGCCATCGAAGCCCTGATCGAAATCGACGCCGCCCTGCACAACCTGCCACCCAAGGCACGCCAGGCCCTGTTGCTGTGCAAACTCGACGGCCTGAGCTACCGCGAGATCGCCGCCGAGCTGCAGGTCTCCGTCTCCTCGGTAGAAAAGTACATCGCCGCCGGCCTGCTGGCCTGCTACCAGACCCTGCACGGCTGACCCACGGCGATGTCGACCGAACAGCCAATCGCCCCCGATATTATCGAGCGCGCCACCGCCTGGATGGCCCGCCTGTGGGCCGATGACGCCAGCGCCCAAGACCACGCCAACTGCCTGCGCTGGCGTGCCGAACACCCCCATCACGAACTGGCCTGGACACGCCTGCTGGGCTTCGAGCAAAAACTCTACAGCGTCCCCGCCGCAGTAGCCAGGCACAGCCTGGCCGAACCCGACGCTCCCGACTCCCCCGATCGCCGGAGCACCCTGCGCCTGCTGGGCCTGTTGGTAGCAGCCGGTGGCCTCACCTACGGCGTGCGCCGCACCGACGCCTGGCAACTGGCAAGTGCCGGCCACAGCACCCGCACTGGCGAAATCCGCGAAGTCGTATTGCCCGACGGTACCCGCCTGGTGTTGGGCTCGGCCTCGGCGATTGACGTGCAATTCGACGACCGTCAACGCCTGGTACGGTTGCGGGCCGGCGAGGTGTTCATCACTACCGCGCCGTCACCTCGACCGTTTCGGGTGCAGAGTCGCCAAGGCGTGTTTCAGGCCCTAGGCACGCGCTTCAGCGTCCGCCAATGCGACGACAACTGTCAGTTGGCAGTGCTTGAGGGCGCCGTACACGTGCAGCCGGACCATGGCCCAGCGGTGCGAGTGGAGGCGGGGCAAGGTGCCACGGTTTCCAGGGACAAGGTGCACCCGACTGCGGCGGTGACTGACCGCAGCATCGCCTGGGTCAAGGGGCTGTTGGTGGCTGATGGTACCCGGCTCGACGAGCTGATCGCCGAGCTGGCGCGCTACCGCCCCGGAGTGCTGCGCTGTGCGCCGGAGGTGGCGACGCTGCGGGTCAGCGGCGTGTTGCACCTGGACAATACCGACCTGGCCCTGAACAACCTGGCCGCCGCGTTGCCGATACAAGTGGTGAGGCGCACCCGCTATTGGGTGACAGTACGTGCCCCTGCCTGAAAAAACTTGAGGTTTGATTGAGGGTTTTGGCGGCTCGTTCGGAAGATAAGATAAGGGCGAGCAAAGGCTCATTCAGTCAGGGAGACTTCATGAGTAACAAGGATGTGGCTGCGGCCAAACCCAGGGGGCGGGGCGCGGTCTCGCAAGTGTTGCGGCCGGTGCGCGGGCGACTGATCGCTGCGGCACTGCTGGCCGGTGTGGGCAGTATGCTGACGTTGGTGCCGCTGGGCGGCATCGTGCATATCGCCAGGGTTGCCCTCGGCGGGCCGTCCATGGCCCAGGCGTCGGGGGAGGTGTGGTTGACCCTCTGTGTCAGCCTGGCGAGCCTGTTCGCGGGCCTGCTGTTGATGACGGTTGCGGAGACGGTCGCGCACCTGGCCGACAACCACATCACTCGCCACCTGCGCCTGGCAATCGCCCAGCGACTGAGCCAGGTGCCGCTGGGCTGGTTCACCGAGCGGGCGTCGGGCGAGGTCAAGCAGGCGATGCAGGACGACATCGGTACCCTGCACAGCCTGACTGCGCATTTCTATACCACCGCCGGGCGTTGCGCCGGGGCAGTGTTGTTGTCGGCGGTGTATCTGTTCTCGGTCGACTGGCGCATGGCGCTGGTATCGCTGTTGCCGTTTCCGGGGTTCTTCCTGTTCTTCAATCGTGCGATGAACGCCAGCGGCCGCACCAGGCAGGCCTTTGTCGAACGCATGACCCGGGTCAATAACGCAGTCGTCGAGTTCGTCAACGGCATTCCGGTGGTCAAGGCCTTCGGTGCCATCGGCAAGGCCCACGCAAGCTACCGCAAAGCGGTGGATGATTTCAGCAAAGCCTTCGTTGAATTCACCCGGCCGCTGGTGGGGACGATGGCCAACGCCAATGCAATGATCGCCCCGGTGACGGTGCTGGCAACGGTGCTGACGTTCGGCCTGGTGTTTATCAGCCTGGGCTGGATCAGCGCCGTAGAGGTGCTGCCGTTCGCCATTGTTGCGCCGGGTATTTGTGCGCCGCTGATGCTGCTGAGTTACATCACTCACGACCTGAACAACGCCGTTGGCGCCGCCGAGCGTGTACAGGCACTGCTGGCGACACCGGTGCTGGCACAGGTGGAACCGGGTTCCGAGCGGCTGCCCAAGGACGCCGAGGTGCGCGTGGAAAACCTCGGGTACGCCTACGACCCGCAGAACCCGGTACTGTCGAATATCAGCTTGACCCTCAAGCCCGGCACCGTCACCGCCATCGTCGGCGCTTCGGGCTCGGGCAAGTCGACCCTGGCGCGCCTGCTGCTGCGCTTTTTTGACCCGACCGAGGGGCGTATCACCCTGGGCGGCGTCGACCTGCGGCAGATCGAGACCTCGCAGCTCTACAACCTGATTGGATTCGTGTTGCAAGAGGTGCGCCTGGTCCACGCCAGCATTGCGGAAAACATCGCCCTCGGCCGGCCCAGCGCGAGCCGCAAGGAAATCGAAGCGGCCGCCCGGGCCGCGAATATCCACGAATGCATCATCGGCTTGCCACGGGGCTACGCCTCGGTGATCGGCGAGGACGCGCAGTTGTCCGGCGGTGAGCAGCAGCGCATCAGCATCGCCCGCGCGGTATTGCTGGCGCCGCCGGTGCTGGTGCTGGACGAGCCCACGGCCGCCGCCGATGCCGGGAACGAGGTGGCGATCCAGGACGCGCTGTCACGCGTTGCCCAAGGGCGCACGCTGCTGGTGATCGCCCACCGCCTCGACACCGTGATGCACGCCGACCACATCATCGTGCTGGAAAACGGCCGCATCGTTGAACAGGGCAACCATCCCCGACTGATCGCGCAGGAGGGCCGCTACGCGCGCCTGTGGGCGTCGGGCGGCTACAAACAGACTCGCGAACAGGCGCTGCCGACATGCTGAAAACCTTTATCGAACTGTCGGGCGACGACGGGCCAGTCTTGCGTCGCTATGTGGGAAAGGTGGTGTTCTACGGCGCGCTCTGTGGGCTGACCATCGCTGCGCTGGTGCCGGTACTGACCGATATGCTCAACGGTGATCTTGCCGAAGCCGCGTTGTGGCTGGTGGTGTTTCTGGCGGCGGTGGCGACGTGTTGGGCTACGCGACGGGAAGTTGAAAAGGCCGGCGTCGCGGTGGGCGTGGCGGTGCTGCAAGGCGGTCGCCAGCGGATTGGCGATCATGTGGCCGGGCTGCCCGTCGGCTGGTTTACGCCGGATAACACCGCGCGGCTCAACCAGGTGGTGACCCAGGGCATGATGACCGTGGCCCAACTGCCGGCCCATGTATTTACCCCGGTGCTCAGCGGTGTGGTGACGCCGTTGGTGCTGGTGCTGGCGTTGTTTGTGTTGAACTGGAAAATGGGCCTGATCGCCTTGTTGGCATTGCCGATTCTCGGTGCTGCGTTCTGGTTCAGCGCGCGGCTGGGCCGGCGTGCCGACCGGGCGTTCCAGCGCAGCTCGGCCGACACCAGCCAACGCATGCTGGAGTTCGCCCAATCGCAGTCGGTGTTGCGTGCGTTCAGTGGCGGCGGTAGCTCGGTGTTCCTGCAGCGGGCGATTGAACAGCAACACGCGACAGGGGCACGCCTGATCCTGCTGTCTGCAACCTCGGTACTGCTGAATATGTGGTCGGTGCAGGTGGTGTTCGCCGCCTTGTTGATCGCCGCCGCGTTGTGGCTTGACGCCTACCTGGGGAATGCCTTGTACGTGGGTTCGGTGATCGCGGTGATGGTCTCGCTGTTGCTGGTCAGCCGCTTCGTTGACCCGCTGCTGGAGGTGGCCGGCTATGGCGAGACGTTGCGCGGCGCCGGGATACAACTTGAGGCGGTGCGCGAGATCCTTGCAGCTTTGCCGATGAAGGAACCCAGCGCGCCGCAGTGTCCGCGGGATGCCTCCGTGGAATTGTGCGACGTCAGCTTTCGTCACCCGGGTAGTCCTCGGGACGTGTTGCGCGGCGTGAACCTGCGTATTGAGCCTGGCAGCATGACCGCACTCGTAGGGGAATCCGGCTCCGGCAAGACCACGCTCTTGCGGTTGGTCGCGCGATTTTTCGAGGTCAGCCAGGGCCAGGTGTGTATCGGTGGCGTGGATGTGCGACAGATGTCCGGCGAGCAACTCAACGCGCAGATCAGCCAGATTTTCCAGGACACCTACCTGTTCCAGGGCAGCGTCGCCGACAACATTCGCCTCGGCAAGCCCGATGCCAGCGATGCGCAAGTATTGAAGGCCGCGCGACAGGCCGGCGTGCAAGAAATCATCGAGCGCCTGCCCATGGGCCTGTCGACCACCGTGGGCGAGGGCGGAGCACGCCTGTCCGGTGGCGAGCGCCAGCGTGTTGCGATCGCCCGGGCGCTGGTCAAGGGCGCGCCGATCCTGTTGGTGGACGAAGCTACGGCTGCATTGGACGCCGAGAACCAGGCGGTCATCGCCGAAACCCTGTCACGCTTGCGCGGCACGTGCACGTTGATCGTGATCGCGCATCAGCTGTCGACGGTGGTGATGGCCGACCAGATCGTGGTGCTTGAAGAGGGCCGGATCGTAGAGCACGGCACGCCTGAACAACTGACGGCCCGCCAGGGGCGCTATGCCCGGTTCCTGGCACAGCGGCGGGCGTCGAAGGGGTGGCGTATCGCCTAGTGGACCCGCCAGGACGGCGGGTCCGAGCGCAGGGTCAGAGCTTCGGCAGTTGCCCGATGCGGCCCATCATTTCGGTGACAATCTGCAGGTCCAGCAGGAACTGGTCGACGGTCTTGAACTCGCTGTCGGTGTGGCCGGTGTACTTGACCTCCGGCCGCGCCAGGCCGAATTGCACGCCATTAGGCAGCTCATGCACCGAGGTCGCACCGGCGGAAGTGCCGTACTTGTGTTCCATGCCCAGGTTCTCGCTGGCCACCGCCAACAGCGCCTTGACCCACTCGCCTTCAGGGTTGCGGTACATCGGCTCGGCGATCGAGTAGTCGAAGCTCACGGCTACGTGGCTCTTCTTGGTCCACGCAGCCAGCTTGTCAGCAATTTCAGCCTTGAGCGCTTCCGGCGACTTGCCTTTTGGCACCCGCAGGTTGACTGCCAGCTTGAAGGCTTTGTCATCCTCACCCACATAGGTCAGCGACGTAGTCAGCGGCCCCATGAACGCATCGGAGAAGCCCACACCCAGTTTGCCGCCCAGGTAATCCAGGCCCCAGTTGTTGGCGGCATAACGCGCGGCGTCGGTGAACTGGTTGTGCTTGAGCGTGACTTTGCCGTCGAGGCTGTTGAGGAAATCGAGCATCCGGGCCACCGGGTTCACCCCGGATTCCGGCTCGGAGGAGTGGGCGGACACGCCGGTGACGGTCAGTTGGACGTCCTTGCCGACCACCTTGGCCGCTACTTCAAAGTCGCCGCCATTGCGCTTGGCGTATTCGCTACCGGCCTTTTGCAGGCTGGCGGCGAGTTCGGCAGGCTTGTCGCTGAGCAATGTCACCACCGACGCCGATGGAATCTGGTTGGTGGCCTTGCCGCCGGTCATCGAGATGATTTCTGCGCCTTTGCCTTCAGCCTTGCGCTTGGGGAACTTGGCCATGACCGTGCCGTAGCCTTTCTCGGCGATCACCACCGGGTAGCCGCCATCCAGCGCCAGGTTGTAGTTGGGCGTTGGGTTGTGTTCGAAGTAGTACGGGATTGCGTCGCCAGAGGTTTCCTCGGTGGTGTCCACCAGCAGCTTGAAATTGCGTGCCAGTGGCAGCTTCTCTTCCTTGATCACCTTCATCGCATACATCGCTACCACGATGCCGTTCTTGTCGTCCTCGGTGCCGCGGCCATACATGCGATCGCCAATCAGCGTGACCTTGAACGGATCGAGCTTGGTGCCGTCCTTGAGCACCCAGTTTTCCGGGGTTACCGGTACCACATCGGCGTGAGCATGGATGCCGACGACTTCATCGCCGCTGCCTTCCAGGGAGATCTCATAGACACGGTTATCGATATTGCGGAAGTTCAGGTTGAACGACTCGGCCAGGCTCTTGATCTTGGCGGCGATCTTGATGAACTCGGGGTTGTCGTGCTGGGCCACGCCGGCCACTTGGAAGGTCGGGATCTCCACCAGTTCGCGCAGGGTTTCAGTGGCGGCAGCGCCGTACTTCACTCGCGCATACAGGCCCAGCAGGCGATGGATTTCATTCTGCTGGTCGGCGGTCAGGTCCTTGTTGTCGAGGAACGCGCTGATGGCCGGGCCGAGGTTGTCGCTCTTCGCCACGTCACTCTTGGCCAGGCTGCCGAGAAACTGCCTGAAATCCTTCACCGAAGCATCGCTGAAGGTCTTCAGGATGATCGCGTTCTGTTGCGGGGTGAGGTTGGCTTGCGCTTGGGTGGTGAACACCGAAAGGCTGGCGGCCATCAGGGTGGCTACGGCCAGTTGCTTGAGGGAAAAATCCATTGCTGGGGGCATTCCTTTGCAGGGAGTGAGTGAGAAATGTCTGATCAGAAGGTCAGAAACAATTTCACACACTACCATCGGGAGGCCGTAGGAGGGGAGTCCCTGTTGTGGGGTTTGTCCGAAGGAAATGCGCAAGTGGCGCATAAACGAAAATCCAGTGTGGGAGCTGTCGAGCTTTAGCGAGGCTGCGATAGCGGTGGTTCAGGCAGCATCAATGTTGACACTGCTGCCGCCTTCGCAGCCTCGCTAAGGCTCGACAGCTCCCACAGGGTTTGGTGGTCTGCTAATCTCCCGACGTTGAAATATCGACCGCCACCCGTGGACCTCTCAATGACAACCCCAACCGATCCAAACCTTGAACCCCAATCCGTCTGCAGCCCGATCACCAGCAGCGCCATTTTCATGGTCGCCACCTTGGCTCCTGGCAGCGACTCGGCGGAGGCGGTACGCAGTTGGTGCGCTGATATTGCCGGCCTGGTGCGTTCAGTCGGTAAGCGTGTGCCGGCGGGCAACCTGTCCTGTGTTGCAGGTTTTGGCTCCAAGGCCTGGGACGCGCTGTTCGGCAGCCCGCGCCCGGCAGCGCTGCATCCGTTCAGGGAAGTGGGCGTGGCAGGTCGTCTGGCACCCGCTACGCCGGGGGATATCCTGCTGCACATCCGTGCCGATCAGATGGACCTGTGTTTTGAGCTGGCTACGCAGTTGATGGCGGCGTTGGGCGATGCGGTGACGGTGGTGGACGAGGTCCAGGGTTTCCGTTACTTCGACATGCGCAGCATCATCGGTTTTGTCGACGGTACCGAGAACCCGGTCGGGCGCAAGGCGGTGGGCTTTACCATTGTCGGTGATGAGGACCCGGACTTCAGCGGCGGCAGCTATGTGTTGGTGCAGAAGTACCTGCACAACATGACGGCCTGGAACGCATTGTCAGTCGAGGCTCAAGAGCGGGTGATCGGGCGCACGAAACTGTCGGACATCGAACTCGACGACGCGGCCAAGCCGACCAACTCCCACAGTGCGCTGACCACCATCACCAAGGACGGCGAGGAAGTGAAGATCCTGCGGGACAATATGCCCTTTGGCCGGCTGGGTGCGGGGGAATTCGGGACGTACTTCATCGGCTACGCGCGGTCGCCGGAGCCTTTGGAGTTGATGCTGGAGAACATGTTTGTCGGCCGACCGACCGGCAACTATGACCGCCTGCTGGACTTCAGCACGGCGGTCACCGGCGGCCTGTTCTTCATACCGTCTGCGGATTTGCTCGAGGAACTGGCCGACCGCTTGCCTTAAGCCAACAACCCGGTGCTCACCGCCACAATCAGGAACACCCCCAGCACCGCACGGTAGATCACGAACGGCCAGGTGGAGAACCGTTCCAGGAACTTCATCAGGCCCCAGATCGCGAAGAACGCCGAGACACTGGCGACCACCAGGCCAAAGATCAGGTGCGGCCAGGCATGGGCCGGAAGGTCGGCGTGGAACAACACCCACAGCTCCTTCAATCCCGCCAGGGCGATCGCCGGCAAGCCCAGCAGGAACGAAAACCGCGCCGCTTCTTCACGCTTGAAGTTGAGGAACAGTGCGGCGGTCAGGGTCGAGCCCGAGCGGGAAACCCCGGGAATCAGCGCGCCGATCTGCGCAATGCCGACAATCAGCGCATCCCGCAGGCGCATTTCGCCCACCGTGCGCTTGTGCCTTGCGCTGAGTTCAGCCGCCGCCAGCAGCACCGCCATCACCAGGCAGGAAATCCCGATCACCATCAGCCCGCGCAACGGCGAGTTGCACGAGTTGAGCGTCGACGACAAGGCAATCCCGGCTATACCAATCGGAATAGTCGCCAGCACAATCGCCACCGCCAGCTTGAACCACTGGTTGTTGTAGTCGCCCTGGCGCACCGCGCTGATGCTGCCCACGGTGACCTGGCGCACATCCTTCCAGAAGTAACTGACCACCGCCGCCAGTGCGGCCAGCTGCATGGCCGCGGAAAACGCCGAGCCGGGATCCGGCCAGCCGAGCAGGGCGGGCACGATGCGCATGTGGGCGGTGGAAGACACGGGCAGCAATTCGGTGATGCCCTGAATGATGCCCAGGATGCCGATTTGCAGGTAATCCAGGGATGCAAAGCCGACATCGAGGCCGCTGGTGCAGACGTTTGTCAAAGTACTTATCCTGAAAACGAGGGGAGGGAAGTGCTGCGGAGTTTAGTCTAACTTTGTAATGATTTTGTCGTTGACAAGAGAAAAGCGCGATCGGTTCAGCCAACAGAAAGCTTCGCCGGTGTATTGGCATTGCCTGTGGCTTTGTTGACAATGGCGCCCTGTTTTTTTGCCGAGATGCCCATGCCTGCAATCCCCGATACCACCGTCGAATTGATCGAGGCCGGCCCGGAACACGCCGCGCTGATCGCCAACCTTTACCAGTTCTACGCCTACGAGTCCTCGGACTGGGAACAGGAAGACGTCGAGGTGGACGGCCGCTTCTACATCCATGAGGAGCACCTGGCCCGCTATTGGGAAGACCCGCAGTGGAGTGCCAACCTACTGCTGGTGGACGGCTATATCGCCGGCTTCCTGCTGATTGAAGGCAGCGAATTGCCGGGGATTGATGCGCTGGAACTGGCTGACCTGTTCATCTTGAAACGCTACCGCCGCAAGGGCATCGGCCGCGCCATCGCTACTCAGGTATTGAGCAGTGGCGAGGCGAACTGGCTGGTGCGTTTCTATGATCAGGATGAAGTGAGCCAGGCGTTCTGGCGCACGGTATTGGATAACCTGCCCCGTCCGGTGCAGGCCATTGAGCTGGATGATGAGCCGAACCTGCTGAGCTTCCTGGTGACGCGGGCGGCGCTGCACTGAGGCCTCAGCTAAACGCTGCGCCAGCCCCTGCGCTGAACAATGCCGCCTGCATCGCCTGAGGCGGCTGCCCGAATGCGCGCAGGAACGCCTGGCGCATCCGTTCGCGATCACCGAACCCGGTCTCGCGGGCGACCACTTCCACCGGATGGCGACTGGTTTCCATCATCGCCCGCGCAGCTTCTACTCGCAGGGACTCAATGGCCTTGGCCGGGGTTTGCCCGGTCTCCTCGCGAAACACCCGACTGAACTGGCGCGGGCTGAGGCGCGCCACGGCCGCCAGCGCTTCGACTGAAAGGTCGTGAGTCAGATTCTCCCGAGCGTAGGCCAGGGCCAGCTGCACGCGGTCGGATTTGGGGTCCAGTTCCAGCAGCGCCGACAGTTGCGACTGTTCGCTGCCGCGCCGCTGGGCAATCACCAACTTGCGCGCGATGCGGCGGGCGAGGTCGCTGCCCAGGTCGTTCTCCACCATCGCCAGCGCCAGGTCCACCCCGGCGCTCATGCCGGCGCCGGTCCAGATCTGGCCGTCGACGACGAACAGTTTGTCTTCTTCCAGGCGAATCTGCGGGTAACGCTTGGCGAACGCCGGCGCATGCAGCCAGTGGGTGGTGGCGCGCTTGCCCTCGAGCAACCCGGCTTCGGCCAGCACGAAGATGCCCATGCACAGCGACGCAATCCGTCGGGACTGCTTGGAGGCCGCCTGGACCAGCCTCAGCAGGTTGGCATCAGGCAGTTGGAACTCCAGGTAGCCGCTGACGATCAATGTGTCATAACCCTCGGGCCGGATCGGTGTGCTGTTCACCGAGAACCCCTGGGACGTCATGATCGGGCCGCCACTCTCCGACACAAGGTGAAACTCATAGGCCTGCTCGCCCCGCAGCAGATTCGCGCACTCGAACACCGAGCCCAGGCTAAGGCTGAGGGATTGAAAGTTCGGGTAAACCATCAGCGCAATGCTGTGCATCTCATCTCTCCAAGGGGCGCGGAGCGGTGATTGTCGGCGTGTAACCGGTAAACGGCAACCGGCTTGGCGCAATGTCCGGAATCCTTGCGGACATGACATTGTGCGGTGTTGACCCGGCTCCTAAGCTTCACTCCATTCCACCCCACATCACCCCGAGGCACTGGCACATGAAAGTATTGATGGTTTTGACTTCTCACGACCAGCTTGGCAACACCGGCCGCAAGACCGGGTTCTGGCTCGAAGAATTTGCTGCTCCCTACTACGCGTTCAAGGACGCCGGGGCCGACGTGACCCTGGCCTCGCCAGCCGGTGGTCAGCCGCCGTTGGATCCGGTCAGCGACCTGCCGGATTCGCAAACCGACCAGACCCGCCGCTTCGCCACCGACCCGGCGGCACAGCAGGCCCTGGCCACCACGCTGAAGCTGGACTCGGTCAACGCTGACGACTTCGACACCGTCTTCTACCCAGGCGGCCATGGCCCGCTGTGGGACCTGGCAGAGTCGAAAATCTCCATCGCCCTGATCGAAGCCTTCGAGCGTGCCGGCAAGCCGATTGGCTTTGTGTGCCATGCCCCGGGCGCCTTGCGTCACGTCAAGGCCGTCAACGGCGAACCGCTGGTCAAGGGTCGACGCGTCACCGGCTTCTCCAACTCCGAAGAAGCCGCGGTTGGCCTGACCGACGTAGTGCCGTTCCTGATCGAGGACGATTTCAAGGCACTGGGCGGCAAGTATGAAAAGGGTGCCGATTGGCAGTCCTTTGTGATTGAAGATGGCCTGCTGGTCACCGGGCAGAATCCTGCCAGTTCCAGCGACGTCGCCAAAGCGCTGTTGAAGCTGACCGCGTAACCCGCTAAATCCCCCCAAAGTAAGTGGTTGGCGGCTCCCCTGAGCGGGAGCCGGCCACTTCTGCACGCCCGAAATTCGCTTCTGGAACCCCCATCATGAGTAACAGCGCTTTAGGTACCCCGATCAAATTGGGGCACCACACCCTGAAAAACCGCATCGTCCTGCCGCCACTGACCCGCCAGCGAAGTGCCCAGCCCGGTGATATCGCCACGGACTTGATGGCGCTCTATTACCGCCAGCGCGCCACCGCCGGCTTTATGGTCAGCGAAGGCACGCAGATCGAGCCTCGCGGCCAGGGTTATGCCTGGACTCCGGGCATCTACACGCCGGAGCAAATCGACGGCTGGCGCACCGTGACCGATGCCGTGCATGCCGAAGGCGGTGTGATCTTCGCCCAGCTTTGGCACGTGGGCCGCGTGTCCCATCACGACCTGCAACCCGACGGCGCAGCCCCCGTCGCGCCGTCGGCGATCCAGCCGCAACAAGCCAAGGCATTCGTTGCAACCGGGCCCGGCACCGGTGAGTTGGTGCAGCCGCCAGAGCCCCGCGCCTTGACTACCGCAGAGGTCAAGGAGCTGGTGGGGCTGTATGTCCAGGCTGCAAAAAACGCGTTGGCCGCCGGGTTCGATGGCGTGGAGATTCATTCGGCCAACGGCTATCTGGTCAACCAGTTCATCTCGGCGCATTCCAACCAGCGCGACGATGAATACGGCGGCTCGCTGCACAACCGCCTGCGCTTCCTGCGGGAAATCGTCGAGGCGGTGGCCGAAGTGGTCGGCCCGGAGCGCCTGGGTGTGCGCTTTGCGCCGTTGTTCAGTGGCACTGACCAGGACCGGGTTTACATCGGCCTGGTCGAGGAAGATCCGCATCACACCTACATTGAGGCGATCAAGATACTTGAGGCCACCGGCATCGCTTACGTGTCCATCGCCGAGGCTGACTGGGACAACGCGCCGGAATTGCCCGAGTCGTTCCGTCGGGCTGTGCGCGACACCTTCACCGGTCGCATCATCTACGCCGGCCGCTACACCGCAGAGCGCGGCGTACGACTGGTAGAGGCGGGGCTGGCGGACCTGATTGCATTTGGCCGGCCATACATTGCCAACCCCGACTTGCCCCAGCGCCTGCTCAACGGTTGGCCGCTGAACCCGTTGAACGCTGCCGGCCTGTATGGCGGCACGGAAGTGGGCTTTACCGATTACCCGGTGTACGCCGGGTAAACGCGGCTACTCGGTCGGGTACTTGTGAAACGCCGAATGTTGTTCCGCACGTGCCGCATGGCGCTGCAAGTGCGGGAACGCATCGGCCTTCACGACGTCGGCTATCTTGAGCTGGGTGAAGGACCAGGCGACCGCCACCGTCAGGCTCGCCTGGTTCAGCGGCGTGTCGCTGTTGCGATCGGCCACCAGCGTCTCCAATAACGAATAAGCGGCCAGCAGTTGCTCGGTCACACGGTCGATCCAAGGCTGGTGAAGTTTTTCGGCAGGCCGCAGGTGATGTTCGTAGACGATCTGCACGGTCTTTTCGCACGCGGCCAGCGCCAGGCCGATCACTTGCAGATCCCGGGCAAGTGCCACTGCTTGCTGGGGCAACAGCTTTTTGTCAGCTGGCGCCAGGGCTTCCAGGTATTCGAGGATCAGGCCGGAATCCATCAGCACCGTACCGTCGTCGAGCACCAGTGTCGGGGCCTTGACCACCGGGTTGATCCTGGAGAACTCGTCGAAGGTGCTGAACACCGACAGTGACTGGTGTTCAAACGCGACACCATAAAGCTCCAGGGAAATTGCCACGCGGCGCACGTAGGGCGAGTCCAGCATGCCGACCAGTTTCATGTAGCCTCCATTTACCGCAGTGTTAAATTCAGATTACTTTATCGGGGCATCCATCCCTGCAATATCGATCTTTTTTATCACGAAAGGTTAGCCGCGCTTACATGAACGCTTTCCCACCCCTGGCCGCACTGCGTAGTTTCGAAGCCACCTCCAGGCTCGGGAGCGTGACCCTGGCCGCCAAGGAATTGCACGTCACCCACTCGGCAATCAGCCAGCAGATCAAGGCGCTGGAGGAGATGGTCGGCCTTACCCTGTTTGTGCGTGAAGGTCGCGGGCTGCGTGTCAGCGAGGATGGCCGCTTGTACGCGCTGCAAATCCGCCAGGCGTTGGCGGACATCGAGCACGCCACCCGGACAATCCAGGCCCAGCCGAAAATGGGCGAACTGGTGGTGGCCGTCATCCCCTCGTTTGCCCGCGCCTGGTTGATCCCCAGGCTGCCGGCGTTTCAGCAGCGTTACCCGGACATCAACATCCGCCTGCAAGCCAGCCTGACGGTTTCCAACCTGCATCAGGAGTCGGTGGATATCGGCATTCGCATGGGCAAAGGCGATTGGGAGGGGGTGGAACAGGCGTTACTGTTTCATGACGAAGTGGTGGTAGTCGCGGCGCCGCACTTCAATGGCGGGCAACTGCCGCGCACGCCCGCGCAGATCATCGCGAGCCGGATTATTCACAGCACCGAATCCTGGTTGCCCTGGTGCCAGGCGGCGGGTGTGGAAATGGCTGTGGAGCGCCAAGGCCTGTGCAGCAACGATTCGAACCTGGTGCTGGAGGCGGTGCGGCTGGGGCAGGGCATCGCGCTGGACCGGCGCAGCCTGGTGCAGGACGCCATTGGGCGAGGTGAATTGGTGCAGTTGAGTGAGATCACCGCACCGTACCCTTATCCGTATTGGCTGGTGTGGCCGCCCCGGGAGCGTGCGGCGAACAAGCAGCGAGAGTTTTCCGAGTGGTTGTTCGCCGAGGCGCAAGCGTATCAGGCCCTTTTGAAACCCCAGGCCTGACCCGCAGCGTTTTTTTCAGTCCACCCGCAACACAATCTTGCCGATATGGTCACCACCTTCCATCCGCGCATGGGCCTTCGCGGCGTCGGTATAGGCATACACCTCATCGATCATCGGCAGGCAACGCCCGGCCGACAGCACCGGCCACACGTGTTCGCGCAGCTGTGCGGCAATCGCGGCTTTTTCTTCCCGGGTGCGCGAGCGCAGCAACGAGCCGGTCACGATCGCGCGTTTGCCGAGGATCGCCAGCAGGTCGATGTCCTTGGCGCGTGCGCCGCCCAGGAAGCCCAGCATCACCAGCCGACCCTCCATGGCCAGGGCGCTGATGTTGTTGTTCAGGTAGGAGCCACCCATGATGTCGAGGATCACGTTGACGCCCTCGCCAGCGGTTTTGTCAGCGATGACCTGGGCGAAATCCTGTTCCCGGTAGTTGATCGGTTCGGCCCCCAGTTCGCGGATGGTGGCGCATTTTTCTGCACTGCCGGCGGTGGCGAAGGCTTCGATACCAAACTCGCGGCACAGCATCAGCGCGGTGGTGCCGATGCCGCTGGTGCCGCCGTGGATCAGTACGCGCTGGTCTTTATGCGCGCCGCCGATGCCGAACAGGTTGGCCCATACGGTGAAGAAGGTTTCCGGAATCGCTGCCGCCTGAATCCAGTCCAGACCATCGGGAACCGGCAAGGTCTGGCTGGCGGGTACCGCGCAGTACTGTGCATACCCGCCGCCATTGGTCAGGGCGCAGACCTTGTCGCCCAATGCGTACTCGTTGACGCCTTCGCCCAGCGCGACCACCACACCGGCCACTTCCAGCCCGGGGAACGGGCTCATGCCGGGTTTCATCGGGTAGGTGCCGGCGCGTTGCAGGGCGTCCGGGCGATTGACGCCGGCGGCGTGCACGCGGATCAGTACTTCGCCGGGGCCGGCAACAGGCATGGGCTCCTGGCGCGGTTGCAGAACCTCGGGGCCGCCGGGGCTAGTGATTTCGATCAGGGTCATTTCGTGGGGCAGATTCATTTGAGCGCACCTGTAGCAATGAACGTATGGGTTGGGACCGCGCCCGGTACCGGGCGGTTCAGCAGGCTGGCGATCCGGAGGATTTTCTCTGGCGCCCAGCATATCCGGGATAAGTGATGCAATAATGCTGCGATTACACGTCACAGTGATGCATAAATGCATCAAAAGGGGGAAATCATGAACTGGGACGATGCCCGGGTATTTCTCGCGGTGTGCCGCGAGTCCACATTACGCGGTGCCGCGCGGGTGCTGGGGGTGGATCAAGCCACCGTGGGGCGGCGGGTCAATGCCCTGGAAAAGTCGTTGAACGCGACGTTGTTTTTGCGCACCTCCGAAGGCTATGCGCTGACAGCCGTGGGTGAGGCCGCCTTGCAATCAGTGGAGAAAATGGAGCGTTCGGCCATTGACCTGGAACGTCAGGTCCAGGGCCTGGACGACCGTCTGACCGGCACCGTGCGGGTGACCACCACCGACTCCCTGGCCATCGACTTCTTGATCCCGGCCATCGCCCGGCTGCACGACGCGCACCCTGACGTGCGGGTGCAGATGGACGCTTCGACCCAGATCCTGAGCCTGGCCAAGCGCGAAGCCGACATCGCCGTGCGCAACACTCGCCCGGACAACCCCGACCTTATCGCCCGGCGCATCGCCCGCTGGCCGGTGGGGCTATTTGCCTCGCAGGCGTATATCGACCGCCACGGCGCACCGCAGCCTGGCAGCCTGTTCGAAGGACACGATCTGGTGGTGTACCAGCCACACCTGCAAAGCCAAAAAGACCTGACCCTGGTCTCCGAGCCGCTGGGGCGCGGGCGCATCGTTGCGGCCATGAGTTCCAGCCTGCTGGTGCGCCGGTCCATCGCTGCGGGCCTGGGCATCGGTGAAATTCCGCTGATTACCGGCGAGCGGGACGGTCTGGTGCGGCTGTGGCCGGACCGTACGCGGCCGTTACCCTACGATGTGTGGCTGGTGACCCATGCCGACCTGCGGCACACCGCGCGGGTGCGGGTGGTGATCGACGAGATCGTCGCGGGGTTTGCCGGCACGGGTGAGTGAGCTCCCAGGTCAGCACATCGCTGCAATTTCCGAGGCGTCCGTGGCGGCACAATCAGCTCCGGTTCCGGCGTAAAAACGTCGGTAAAACGTCACGGGAACAGGTCGCTTATGAACGCATTACTACGGGATGACGGGGCACGGGATTTAGGGCTGCTGTTTTTGCGGGTCAGCGGAGGATTGTTCCTGCTGTGGGTCCATGGCCTGCCCAAGCTGCTGGACTATGGTGAACAGTTGAAGGTGATCGAGGATCCCTTCCACCTGGGGGCGAGCGTGACACTGTTGCTGGCGATTTTCGCCGAAGTGCTGTGCCCGCTGTTGATCATCGCCGGGGTGCTGGTGCGCCTGGCCTGCCTGCCGATCCTGAGTGTGCTGCTGATCGCCATGCTGGTGGTGCATCCGCAATGGACACTGCTCGAAGGGCAGTTTGGCTGGCTGCTGTTGATCATTTTCACCAGCATCCTGATTGCCGGGCCCGGGCGAATAGCGTTCAACCAGCGGTGGGTCGGCGCCCTGCGTTACGCCTGAATAAAAAAGGCCGGGTGCAAGCCCGGCCAAAAGGAGGTGTAGCAGCGTGATGCAGTCGGTTCAGCGTTTCAGGAACGCCAGCAGGTCTGCGTTCAAGGCTTCGGCGTGGGTGACCGCGAAGCCGTGTGGCGCATCCTTGTACACTTTCAATTCAGCGTTCTTGATCATCTCGGCAGCCACCTTGCCGGTGGTTTCGAACGGTACGATCTGGTCGCCGTCTCCGTGGATGACCAGGGTCGGTACGTCGATCTTGGCCATGTCTGGACGGAAGTCGGTTTCCGAGAACGCAGTGACGCAATCCACGGTGGACTTGAGCGAGGCGAGCAGGGCGATCTGCAAGGTCTGGGTCAGTACACCGTCGGAGACTTTCTGGCCCTTGTTGATGCCGAAGAACGGCGTGTTGAAGTCGGAAATGAACTGCGCGCGGTCCTTCAGCAGGCCGGCCTTGATGCCGTCGAATACATCCTTGGGAACACCTTGCGGGTAGTCGGGTTTCTGGCCGAACAGCGGCGTCACCGCCCCCAGCAACACCAGGCCGGCGACGCGCGCGCTGCCATGGCGCGCGATATAGCGGGCGACGTCGCCAC
Source organism: Pseudomonas sp. TH34 (assembly GCF_016650865.1). Taxonomy (NCBI): domain Bacteria; kingdom Pseudomonadati; phylum Pseudomonadota; class Gammaproteobacteria; order Pseudomonadales; family Pseudomonadaceae; genus Pseudomonas; species Pseudomonas sp. TH34. The sequence continues at coordinate 81,677 of NZ_JAEKFB010000032.1, read as the reverse complement.
CGCCCATGGAAAAGCCCACCAGCGTCACGTCCTGCAGGTCCAGGTGGTTGATCAGTTCGGCGATATCGTCGGCGAAGGTATCGTAGTCGTTACCGGTCCAGGGTTGGTCCGAGCGGCCAAAACCACGGCGGTCAAACGCGATGGTGCGGTAGCCGCGGCTGCTCAGGTACTCCATCTGGTATTCCCACATGTCGGCGTCCAGCGGCCAGCCATGGCTGAACAGCACGGGTTTACCGCTGCCCCAGTCCTTGAAGTAGATTTCGGTGCCGTCTTTGGTGAGTAAAGTGCTCATGGAAACTCCTTGGGTGAGTACGAAGGCAAAGGCTGACTATTGTCGAACAGGCGCAGGCAGCGCTTGTACGGGTGTGCTTGGTTGGGGTTACCAACTGAACTTGAGTTCCACCCCCAGGTAATTGCTGTCATGGCTGCCGGCATCCCGCAGCGTCTGGCCGACCGCGTAGTGCACGGCCTCGACGGCGCCGGTGAGGTTGGGGGTAAAACCATAGTCGGTGCGAACTTGAGCGTAGGCGCCGGTCCAGCGTTCACCTTGGCCTGCGGTGCCGGCAACCGGCAGGTTGGGCTGAGTGTAGACCGCGTCTGCGGTGGTTTGCCGCCAGAGCAGGCCTACGGCGGTCTGAACGCTGAGCTTGGCGATGGGCTTGACGGTGATCGACGGCTTGACGTGAATCAGGTTGCTGTAGCCCGTATAACCCGCCAGGGAAAAGTAGTAGCCATTGGGGAACAGCGGGTTGAACGTCCCCACCGTGCCGTCACCGGCGTGGCGGTCGCCCGAGGCGATATCCATCTGCAGCCCCAGGCGCGGTGTCCAGGCCAGGCTGTCGAAGGTGTAGCCCACGCGGCTGCCGCCACCCCAGGCGCGAATATCCTTGTGGCCCACTGAGCCACCTTGCAGCATGGCTTCAATGTCCCAATCGAACCCCAGGGCCGCGCCCCCCAGCCGGGCGTCGAACAACTGGCGTTTCTCATCGCCGTCGCCGTCCAGATAGTGGGCATCGCTGCGTTCATACACCCCGTAATAGGCCGACAGCTCATTTTTGCCACCTATCAGCCGCTCGACCCGCAGCATGTGAAACTGCGCGTCAGCGTTGGATTTATCGTCGAAGTGCCGCTCGTCCTGGTACTGCACCGGGTGGCTGGCGATTCCGATTAAACGCCAGTTCGAGGTTTCCCAGTCAGCCCATAGCGCATCAAAGGACTGGCGCACATTCGGTCCGTCCCGTGAAGAAATAAAGCGCTGCAAGTCGAAGGCAAAGTCCTGGCGACCGACGCGTCCCTTGAACGTACCGGCACTGAAGGTGTTGATGTATTCGGCAAAGGCCAGGCGCAGGTCGACGCGGTTCTGGTCGGCGCCGCCGATCGTCGTCTTGTCATAGGCCCGCGCGTCCTCCAGCTGGGTAAACACCCGCCAGTTTTCATCCAGGTGCAGGTCGGCGTGTACCTGGAAACGCTGGATCAGGTACTGGTCACGGGCCACGTTCTTCGCGCCGAAACCGGCGGCGTCGTTCATCTCGAAGCGCTCACGCAAGGTCGCGCCCAGGGACAGGTAAGTGAACGGGTTGGCACTGGACAGCGGGATGTATTTCAGGCTGTCCAGGGGTTGGGTGCGCAGCGTCGGGTGCTTGAGCACGGACCAGTCTTCCTGCCAGCGGTTGGCTTTGATGTCCGGCCGCGTCGGTTGATCGTCGGCGTGGGCGCTGCCGGCCAGCAACGGCCACAGCACCGCCAGGCCCCAGCCTGTGCCGCGGATCATTTTGCGCCGCTGAGCTGGTGAATCTCCGCGACGTAACCGCCCGGGAATTCCACCAGCGCGCTGCGCCGGCCCTTAGTGTCAAACGCAGGCACCAGCACCTTGGCGCCGGAACCAGTGGCTTTGCCCAGCGTGTCGGTCAGGTCGGCCACTTGGTAGCCGGTGGTTTCATGGCCGAAGGGGTAGGGCAGTTGGCCGTTGGTGACCAGCACCGCCATGCGTCCGAACGGCGACTCGATATCGACGCGGCGATAGCTCCCGCTGGCCTGGCCGATATCCACCGCCGGGGCATGCTTGTCATCGGCCAGGACCTTGCCGTGGGAAAACCCGACGAAAGACTTGATGAACGTGTCGGCGCGGTCGTTGGAGACATACACACGGTTCTCCGGAACGGTCTGGAACGCCGCGTAATCCGGGGCCTTGGTGTGCCAGTAGAGCTGCATATTCACGCCGCCTGGCCACTGGATCACCGCATCACGGCCGATGGGGTCGGGAAAATCACTGACAATCACCGCCGCGCCGTTTTCCCGGGCAGCCTTGAGTGCAACGTCCATGTCCTTGACCAGGTAGCCGTTGCGCTCCTGGCCGAACGGGTGCGGGACAGGTGTGGTGAAGCCGAACAGCGACACCGTGCCCGCCGGTGTCTGCAGGAGTTGCGAGGTGGTGCTGCTGGGCACCGGCAGTACATTCACCACCACCTGGGGCGTGCTTTTTCCGCCGAATGTGGCGAGGAAACTCTGGGCAAAGCGGTCCACGTCAGCCGGGGCGACATAGACGTGACTGGTGTCGTATTGCGGCGCCACGGCCACATTCGGTGTTGCCGCCAACGCGCTGCCCATCATCTGCGCGCCCAACAGCGTCAAGGCCAGGGATATCGTCGTCACTTTCTTGCACATGCCCATTCTCCAGCACTTTTCAGCGTGATCGAAAAGTCGCCAGCTTAGGGGCCGGGCTGCCGTGCGGATTGTATGGGCGTGCTCGGTTGAACGGTTCAGCGTCTATGCTGGTCAACTGACTTCAACCGTCTGAACAAACAGGTGAACGAAATGGCCAAGACTTACAGCTACGCCGCTCGTGACTCCAAGGACTCACTCAAACCCTTCACATTCGAACGTCGCGCCCCCGGGGCCGACGACGTGCAAATCGACATCCTCTACTGCGGCGTCTGCCACTCGGACCTGCACACCGTGCGCGACGAATGGCACAACACCTTGTACCCATCGGTGCCGGGCCATGAAATCGTTGGCCGAGTGACAGCCGTGGGCGCCAATGTCAGCAAGTTCAAGGTGGGCGATTTGGCCGGCGTCGGCTGCATGGTCGACAGTTGCCAACACTGCGAATCCTGCGCCGAGGGCGAAGAGCAGTACTGTGAAAACGGCTTCACCGGCACTTACAACGGCCCGGTGTTTGGCGGCGAAAACACCTTCGGCGGCTACTCGGACAATATCGTGGTCAAGGAGAAGTTCGTCCTGCGCATCTCCCACGACGAGAGCAACCTGGCGGCGGTCGCGCCGCTGCTGTGTGCAGGCATTACCACCTACTCACCGCTGCACCACTGGAAGGTCGGGCCGGGCAAGCGCGTCGGCGTCGTCGGCCTGGGTGGCCTGGGGCATATGGCGGTGAAAATCGCCCACGCCATGGGCGCCTACGTGGTGCTGTTCACGACCTCGCCGAACAAGCGCGAAGACGGCCTGCGCCTGGGAGCCGACGAAGTAGTGGTGTCGAAGAACCCGGATGAAATGGCCAAGGTTGCCAACTCCCTGGACTTCATCCTCAACACCGTGGCCGCGTCCCACAACCTCGATGCCTTCCTCAACCTGCTCAAGCGCGACGGCACCATGACCCTGGTAGGCGCGCCGGACAGCCCACACCCGTCACCGACTGTGTTCAACCTGATCTTCAAGCGCCGCAGCCTGGCCGGATCGTTGATCGGCGGCATCCAGGAAACCCAGGACATGCTGGATTTCTGCGCCAGGCACGGGATCGTTTCGGACATTGAGATGATCGACATCCAGAGCATCAATGAAGCCTACGAGCGCATGCTCAAGGGCGATGTGAAGTATCGGTTTGTGATCGACATCGAGAGTTTGAAGAAAGAAAAACACGCGGCCTGAAATACGCTCCATAAGTTCCAGTAGATCCAGTGTGGGAGCTGGCTTGCCTGCGATGGCGGTGTACCCGTCAACATCGTTGCTGACTGACACTCCGCTATCGCAGGCAAGCCAGCTCCCACATTTGTTATGCGTCGGTCAGACCGACAGGTGCTCATACAAAATCGTCGCACCCACCAGCATCAGCACCACGCCGCCGACCATCTCGGCGCGCTTGCCCACCACAGTCCCCAACACCCGGCCGAGCATCATGCCGATGGTCACCATGGTCATGGTCGCCAAGCCGATCGCAGCAGCGGCCACCAGAATATTCACGTCAACAAACGCCAGGCCCACACCGACCGCCAGGGCATCAATGCTGGTGGCAAACGCCGTCACGGCAAGAATCATGAACGAGTGCTGGCTCGGTTTCTCTTCTTCTGGATCATCGGCTTTCAAGCCGTTGTAGATCATGTGCAGGCCCAAGGCTACCAGCAGGGTAAAGGCGATCCAGTGGTCCCACTGTTCCACCCAGCGGGTGGCGGCCTGGCCGATAGCCCAGCCGATGATCGGCGTGATGGCTTCAATCACACCAAAGATCAGACCGGCCCGCAGGGCTTCGGTCAAACGGGGTTTGTGCAGGCTGGAACCTTTGCCGATGGCCGCCGCAAAGGCGTCCGTGGACATGGCAAGGGCGAGAAGGATGAGGGAAATGGGGTTCACGGTAAGGCTTCCAGTCGGGCTATATGAGTCAACGACACAACCACACGCCCGACTTTAGGCATGGCTGTGTCGCTGGTCTCACCAACCAAAATGGTGTTCGCACCACGGCATGTTGCCGAGAATGTTGATACGAACGCTTCGAGAATCCGAAGCAGGCTACTCCCCAACGAGGTGGCGGATCATAGCCGCGCAAACATGAAAATTTTGTTAATAACGCATCAGCGCCCCTCAAACACCGGCGGTCGCCGTTCGGCAAACGCCGCCAACCCTTCGCCGAAGTCGGCACTCTCACAGGCCTGGCGTCGCAGTTCGGCGATCTGCTCCATGGCCTGTACCGGCATCGGTTGCAGGTCTTCGAGGATACGCAGTTGCTCCTTCACTGCCTGGATTGCCAACGGTGCCTTGGCGGCGATGCCCCGGGCTATCTCCAGGGCGGTGGCTTCCAGGGCGTCGGTGGCCACCAAGCGGTTGATCACGCCGAAGCGTTCGGCGCGTTCGGCGTCGAGCTTCTGGGCGCAGAAGAACATTTCCTTGAGCACGTGAATCGGCAGGTTGTTGAAGAACCGCAGCAGGCCGCTGGTGGTGTAGGGCAGGCCGATATTGGCCGGGGTCATGGCGAAGCTGGCGCTGTGGTCGGCGACCACCATATCGCAGCTCATGGCCAGGTCCACGGCGCCGCCCCAGGCTGAGCCCGAGATCGCCGCGATCACCACGCCGGGGTAGGCGCGGATGCGCCGCAGCACTTGCTCCAGCGGCTTGCCGTAGGCCACCGGGTCGCGGTCGTGCGCCACTTCGCCGATGTCGTGGCCGGCGCTCCACACCGAATGGCCAACCTCAGCGCCGAGGATCACCACGCCGACGCCCTGGGCGGCGAGGGCGACCAGGCTTTCGTCGAGACCGTTGAGCAGTTGCGCGCTGAGGGCATTGCGCTGGCTCGGGTTGCTGAACACCAGGCGGGCGATACGCTTGTCGAGCAGTGTGAGGGAAACGTTAACGGTCATGGTGCGACTCCTGTGGCGTGTTCGGGGTGCGTGGCTTGCAAGATGACATGGGAGTTGAGCAAGGCCTGGATCGAGGCCGGGTCGAAACCGGCTTGCTGGAGGATTTCGACACTGTGCTCCCCAAGCAGCGGCGGGGGTCGTTGCAGCTCGGTCGGCGCGGCGTCGCTGAAGATCGGCGTGACGACCTGGCGCAACGCACCCAGGTTGGGATGGTTCAGGGTGCGGGTCAACTGGCTGTGCAGCACCTGCGGGTCGGCGAATACTTCGTCGAGGGTGTTGATCGGGCCGGCAGGCAATCCGGCGGCAATAAAGCGTTCGGTCCAGTCACGTTTGCCGCGGGTTTTCAGGCGGGTTTCCAGGATTGCTTTCAACTCATCCCGGCGTTCCACCCGGGCTTCGTTGCTGGCGAAGCGCGGGTCGTCCGGCAGCTCGGGCAGGTCCAGCAACACGCACAACCGGCCCCACATCGCCGAGGTGATCGGCGCCAGGTTCAACGGGCCATCCAGGGTCTGGAACACGCCGTAGGGTGCAATCACCGCATGGGCATTACCGGTGCGCCGAGGCACATCGCCCAGGCTCAGGTAACGCTGGCCGTGCACACTCAGCAGGCCCACCAGGCTGGCCAGCAGCGACGTGTTGACGTGCTGGCCGCGCCCGGTGCGCTCGCGTTCCAGCAGTGCCGCCAGCACCGCACTCACCAGCCACATGCCCGAAGTCAGGTCACCGATGGCGGTGCCGGTACGGGTCGGATCGCCCTCGTTGAAACCCGTCAGGCTCATCAGCCCGGAATAGCCTTGGGCAATCTGGTCGAACCCCGGCCAACTGCTCATCGGCCCGTCGCTGCCAAATGCATTGATGCTGCCCAGGATCAACCGTGGATTTCGCGTGCTGAGCACCTCATAACCCAGGCCCATGCTCTCCAGGGTGCCGGGCTTGAAGTTCTCGATGACCACGTCGGCGTCGTCGATCAACTGCTGGATCGTGTCCAGGCCCTTGGGGTTGCGAAAGTCCACGCACAGGCCGCGCTTGTTGCGGTTGCACGAGAGGTAGTAGGTGCTGGTACCCCGGTCGAACGGGCCCCAGGTCCGGCTCATGTCCCCGGCCGGCCCGGGCTCTACCTTGATCACATCGGCGCCCAGATCCGCCAGCACCATGGTGCAGAACGGTCCCGAGAGGGCGCGGCTGAGGTCGATGATCTTGATGCCTTGCAACGCTTGCATGGGCTTCTCCAGTCGGGGTTATTGCGGCAATGTCTGATGACGGGTTTCGACGGCAAACGGCAGGATCAGCACGCCCAGTACAAAGGCTGCGGCGGTCCAGGCAATCGGCGCGCCGATGGAGCCATACCAATGAATGGCGGCGGCCAGCAGGAAGTTGACGCCGGCGCCGATGAAACGCCCCACCGACGCGTTGAAGGCAAATGCGGTGGCGCGGATCCGGGTGGGATATTGTTCCGGCAACCACAGGGAAAAGATCGCGAAATTGCCGCCGAAAAAGCCGAGGAAGACCAGCGACACCATGAACAGGTGCAGGCCATCGTCCAGGTAAAACACCCAGCCAAAAGCAAAGATGATCGACGCCGCCATGCCGCTGAAATAAATCCCCAGGGCCATTCGCCGACCGAGTTGTTCGGCCAACCAGGGCGCCACCAGGCAACCGAGAATGGTGCTCAGGGACAGCACCGCCGCGCCAATCGACGCCAGGTGCACGGCGCCCACGTGGTCGATACCGGCGCGGGTCGCCAGGGTGACCACGGCGGTGGCTTCATACACGGAACCGGCCCATAGACCGACAATTGCCACCCCGACCAAGGCCGAGCTGGTCAAAGTGCGACGGCGAAAGGCCGGGGCGAAAATTTCCCACCAGGGCGCAGATGCACCTGCCTTGGGTGCGCTGCGCACGGCTTGCGGCTCCTTGACCTTCAGCGCGGTGTAGATCGCCACGACCGCCGGAAACAGCCCGCACAAGAACATCACGCGCCAGCCGTAAGTGGCGCCGACGGTGTAATTGAGCAGCGCGGCGATGAAAAAGCCCAGGTAGTAACCGGTTTGCAGATACCCGGCGCCCATCTTGCGCCGGTCCTCGGGCCAGCTCTCGGCCACGTAGGTGCCCGCCAGCGCCCACTCACCGCCGACGCCAATCCCGGCGATCAAGCGGAAAATCGCCAGTTGCCAGATGTTGTCGGAGAAGGCCGCCGCACCGGTAAAAATCGAGTACACCAGGATGCTCGCGGCCAGCACCTTGACCCGTCCGAAGCGGTCGGCCAGCGGGCCCCAGATAAACGACAAGCCCCAGCCCACCAGGAACAGGCCGAACATGATCGAGCCATACATGGCGATGTTCGCCGCCGTGGGGGCGAGCCCGGAATTGGGCAGCAACTCGGTCAGGGCGGGAATCAGCACCAGGGCGAAGATCACCGAATCCACACCATCCAGGACCCAGCCCAGGTACACCGCCCAGAAGCCACGAATCTGCTCGCGGGACAGCGGTGTTTTGTGGGGTTTTACCCTCGTTGCCGATGCGGTTAACGCTTTGGACATGACGACCTCCCATTGACCCTGATCGGGCCTATAGAAGCGCGGCGAGGCGCTTCGTTTATTGTGAAATCAATCTATGCCGGTCCTACATAAGCAACAAATATGAAATTCCTTTGGTCCCATCGGATTTTTATATAGAGTCGATTTTTTTGGGAGGCTCCCATGGACCTGCGCCAGTTGCGCTACTTCGTCAAAGTGGTCGAGTGCGCCAACATCACCCGCGCCAGCGAGGCGCTGCACATTGCCCAGCCCGCCATCAGCCAGCAGATGCGTAACCTGGAGCGGGACATGGACATGCAACTGCTCGAGCGCAGCGTGCAGGGCGTGGTGCCCACCGCCGCGGGCCAGACGTTGTACCGGCATGCCATCGAGTTGTTGCGCCAGGCCGACGGCACCCGCGAACTGCTGCGCCAGGACGCCGAATATCCCCAGGGCAAGGTCTCGGTCGGCATGCCATCGAGTACCGCACGGATGCTCGCGATTCCCTTGGCACGCACCATCCGCAGCCGCTATCCGGGGATCAAGCTGGAACTGATCGACGCTCCCAGCGCCGACCTGGGTGGGCTGATTACCGTGGGGCGGGTGGCGATGGCGGTGATTGTCGACGGGGTGCCGACCCGGAGCGTGGCGTCCCGACGCTTGCTCACCGAAACCCTGTACCTGGTGGCGTGGCCGGAGTTTGCCCTGGCGGACATGCCCGTCAGCATCGAGGCGCTGGCGAACATGCCGCTGGTGCTGCCGTGTGCGCCCAACACCATTCGCAGCCGTGTCGAGGCCGCCATGCAGGAAGCCGGGTTGCCGTTTGAGGTGGAGTTCGAAGCCAACTCCACCAACCTGTTGTTCTCGGCGGTGCAGGCGCGGTTGGGGGTGACGATTTTGCCGTGGGCGGCGGCCCATGTTGAGCTGGAGCAGCAGCAACTCAAGCTGGCGCGGATCGATCACCGGTTGTTCACCCGTGAACTGTCCCTGTGCTGGCCGGACACGGCGGTGCAGAGCAACGCGGTGCAGAGAGTCAGGGAGACGATCCTGGAGTTGTTCGAGGAGTTTGAACGCCAGCCGGTGTGGGCGGCGGGGTAATCCTCTGTGGTTCAAGCCAGGTGCTTCAGCCCACCCGGATAATTTTCGATACCAGCTCGACAATGGTCTTCGCCTGCAACTTTTTCATCAGGCGTGCCCGGTGAACCTCCACGGTGCGGTGGGAGATACCCAGGCGCTGGGCGATTTCCTTGGACTTGAGCCCGTTGACGATGTGCATGGCGATCTCCCGCTCCCGGGGCGTCAGGTCGTCCGTGCCCTGGTGGGTACGGTTGAGGCGCTCGAAGTGCCAGACCATCAGCTTGAAAGGGTCGTGCGGGGTCAAAGTGTAGCCGTGGGACCTGGCCCAAAACACTTCGCCGCTGTGGTGCTGCATGAAGCGCTCATCGGAGTAGGAGCCGTTCTTGCTGTCGAGCAACCAGTCATGGCTGCGCTTGCCGATGGCGTGATAGTCGGCCTGGGAGGGGTAGATCAACAGGGTCAACTGGTTGAGCAGTGCTTCACGCGGGTAGCCGAACAGCTGCAGGAAGGCTTCGTTGCAATCGAGTATCACCCGGTGGCTGGTGATCAGCTGTGGGGCCGGGGACACTCTGAACGCCAGGCGTTCGATGTCTTGGAGTTGGTGTGCGAAAACGCTCATCGGGCATCCTGCCTCAGGGGGTATCCGGCCCACGCTACTTATCCATGTAAGTAGTTGCACGAACTGGCAAGGGGGCTGTTCGGTGGGTCATTCTAAGGAATGTCCGCACCAAGCACAGAAGAAAATACACATGCCCGTTGATTGCGTTTCGATTGTTGCCGCCGGCCACTCACGGTTTGGCCGCCTGGAAGGCTCTACCCTGGAAGACTTGATCGTTCAGGTCACCCGCGAAGCCCTGGCGGATGCCGCCCTTGATGCGTCGGAAATCGACGCGTTGTTTCTCGGGCATTTCAACGCGGGGATGGTGCCCGACGGTTTCGCCGCCTCGTTGCTGCTGCAAGCCGACCCGGGATTTCGTTTCACGCCTGCCAGCCGTTGTGAAAATGCCTGCGCATCCGGTTCGGCAGCGATTCAGGCGGGGGTCAATGCCATCCTGTCCGGCAGCGCCGAACTGGTGCTGGTGGTGGGGGCCGAAAAGATGACCCACAACACCACCGCGCAGGTGACCCACGCGCTGGCCGGTGCCGGCTATCAGAATGACCCGGCCGAGGCGGGCCTGAGTTTCCCGCAACTGTTCGGCATGGCGGCCCGCCAATACGCCGAGCGCTACCATTGCCCGCTGTCATCCATGGCGGCCATCGCCACCAAGAACCACTCCAATGCCATGGCCAACCCCTTGGCGCAGATGCACCGGGTGATGGATTTCGAATACTGCAACAACGTCTCCCAGGGCAATCCGCTGGTGGCGCCGTCGTTGCGCCTGACGGACTGCTCGCTGATCAGCGACGGCGCCGCGGCGATTATCCTGGCCTCGCCCCAGCGGGCCCGGGCGTTTCGTCGTGATGTGCAGATCAGGGCAATGACCCAGGTGAACGACTTTCTGCCGATCGCCCAGCGCGACATCCTGGCGTTTGAGGGCCCGCAGCGGGCGATCCACTCGGCGTTGCGTGGGGCCAATGTAACCCTGGCAGACCTGAGTTTTGCCGAGGTGCATGACTGCTTTACCATCGCCGAGTTGCTGATCTATGAAGCCATGGGCCTTGCGCCCAAGGGCGAAGGGCATCGTGCCCTGGATAACGGCTCCGTGCGGGCGGGAGGGCGTTTGCCGGTGAACCTGTCCGGCGGGCTCAAGGCCAAGGGGCATCCGGTAGGCGCCACGGGCGTGTCGATGCATGCCCTGGCATTTCGGCAACTGACGGGGGAGGCAATCGGCCTGTCGGTGCCCAATCCCGAGTTCGGCCTGGTGTTCAACATGGGCGGCATGGCCGTGGCCAACTACGCCTCGGTGCTGCAAGCACGGCGGTACTGAGATGAATATTGCCAACTGGCTGCACGACACCCAACGCCGTGATTCGCAACGACCTGCGTTGTTCGAAGGGACTCGCCAGGTGGCGGACTACGCGACCTTCGCGGCACGGGTGCGGCAACGCGCTGCCGCCTTGGTCGACCAGCACGGCCTGGTGCCCGGCGATCATGTGGCGCTGCTGATGAAGAATTGCTGCGAGTACCTGGAACTGCTCTACGCCATCTGGTGGATCGGCGGTGTAGCAGTGCCGATCAACAGCAAATTGCACCCGGCGGAAGCGGCCTGGATTACCGATAACGCCCAGGCGCGATTGATCTTTACCGACGGCGGCCAGGTGTTTGCGCACGGGGCTTTGCCTGAAGGCTGTAGCGAGTGGGATGGGCGTGTCTTGCCGACCGCGTTCGCCGGCCCGACGCTGGATCAGCCTTGCCGCCGCGAGGATCAGGACCTGGCCTGGCTGTTCTACACCTCCGGCACCACCGGGCGTTCCAAGGGGGTGATGCTGTGTCACGGCAATCTGATTGCCATGTCGCTGTGTTACCCCACGGATGTTGACCCGGTCAGCGGCGATGACGCGGTGGTGTACGCCGCGCCGATGTCCCATGGCGCCGGGCTCTACAACTTTATCCATGTGCGCTGCGGTGCACGGCACGTGGTCCCTGAGTCCCGTGGTTTCGACGCTGGCGAGTTGTTCGTGCTGGCTGCCGGACTGGGCAATGTCTCGCTGTTTGCCGCGCCCACCATGGTCAAGCGGATGGTGGAACAGGCGCGGCGCGAGGGCTATGGCGGGGAAGGGATCAAGACCATCGTCTACGGTGGTGGCCCGATGTACCTGGCTGACCTGCAAGAGGCCGTCGACACCTTCGGCCCGCGCCTGGTGCAGATCTACGGCCAGGGCGAAACCCCGATGACCATCAGCGTGCTGCCCCGCGCACTGATCGCCGACCGGCAGCGCCCGGACTGGGTGACCCTGGCGGCCTCCGTTGGCCAGGCGCAGTCCTGTATGGAAATCCGCATCCTGGACGCCGATCACCAGCCCCTGCCGGCGGGGCAGCGCGGTGAAATTGCCGTGCGTGGCGCGACCGTCATGCAGGGTTACTGGCGCAACGAAGCGGCCTCCCGCCAGGCCCTGGTGGATGGCTGGCTCTTGACCGGCGACATCGGTTTTCTCGATTCGGCCGGCTACCTGACCCTCACGGATCGCTCCAAGGACGTCATCATTACCGGTGGCAGCAACGTCTACCCCCGTGAAGTGGAAGAGGTTTTGGCCCAGCATCCCGATGTGTTTGAAGTGTGCGTGGTGGGCGAGCCGGATGCGCAGTGGGGCGAGTCGGTGGTTGCTTTTGTGGTGACCCGCGGCGCGCAAACCCTCGATGAAAAGCTACTGGGTGCCTGGTTTATCGAGCGCATGGCTTCGTTCAAAAAGCCCAGGAAATACGTGTTTCGCGACGAGCTTCCCAAGAACAGTTACGGCAAAATCCTCAAGACCGACTTGCGGGCGTGGCTGAAACAGCAGAGCATCACCGCCGCTCACTGACCCCGCTTTTCATGGATAGACATCAGACAAGGAGTCCCATCGATGGGCATTCAACAGCAAGACACGGCCCGCAAGCGGCGCCGTGCGTTTCTCGGTGCCACTTCCGGTCACTTGATCGAGTGGTACGACTACGGCGTCTACGGCTTTCTGGCGGTCTACATCGGCCAGGCGTTTTTTGTCTCCGACGACCCCACCACCAGCCTGCTGGCGAGCTTTGCGGCATTTGCCCTGAGCTTCTTCATCCGGCCTCTGGGCGGGCTGTTTTTCGGCCCGCTGGCGGACAAGATCGGTCGACGCAAAACCCTGATCATGGCCCTGGTGATGATGACCGGCTCGACCTGCCTGCTGGGGCTGTTGCCGACTTACGCGACCCTGGGCATCGCCGCGCCGGTGTTGCTGATCCTGGTGCGTTGCGTGCAGGGCTTCTCGGCCGGCGGCGAGATTGGCACTGTCACCAGCTTTATCTCTGAATACGCCGGTCCCGGCCGCCGCGGGTTTGCCACTTGCTGGCTGATGGTCACGGCGGTGCTCGGCCTGTTGCTCGGCGGTGCGGTCGCCAATGGCATGACCTGGATCCTGGGCGCTGATTTGATGCAGGAATGGGCATGGCGCATTCCCTTTCTGATCGCCGCGCCACTGGGCATGATCTCCATGTACATCCGCTTGAAGCTGGAAGACAGCCCCGAGTTCCTGGCCCTGCAACGCGCCGGTGAAACCTCCAAGGCGCCCCTGCGTGAAGTCTGGCAGTGGAAGCGGGCGATCGCCCTGGTGTTCTTCATCATCACCCTGCACAGCTCGATCTTTTACCTCGTGCTGACCTTCGCCTCGACCTACATGTCGAAAATCCTCAAGTTCGACAGCGGCACCACTTTGCTCTACGTCTTCGTCGCCAGCTTCTCGGCGGCATTCGTGATGCCGTTTGGTGGTGCCTTCACCGACAAATACGGGCGCAAACCGTTCTTGCTGGTGATCGGCACGCTGGCCACCCTGGCCATGTTCTGGATGTTCAAATCGGCGCCCACGGCCACGCCGGCCTCGTTCTTCTGGCCGCTGATGGCGGTGGCGATTCTGTTCGGGCTGTATGCCTCGTCGACGTACGCGTTGATGAGCGAGCTGTTGCCCACGCGCATTCGCTCCACCGGGATCGCGGTGGCGTACAACATCCCGGTGGCGGTGTTCGGCGGCAGTGCGCCGCTGATCTCCACCTGGCTGATCAAGGTCACCGGCGACATCACGTCACCCTGGTACTTTTATGTGGCGACTGGGGCGGTGTCGTTGATTGCATTGGTGGTGCTGCGCAAAGAGGATTTTGTCGCCAGCGGCAGTCCAGTCGCAGTCCCCAGTGTCGCGTCGGCAACACTGGGGATGGCACCTACACCCTGAGGCCTCGGCAGGAGCGGTTCATGGATGCTCCAGATGACACCGCACTTGCTGACTCATCCCGCCGGTCAATCGCTGCGGCCGTTCGCACCCTTGGGTGCGGCGCGGGCAGCGATCCAGGAAAAAGCACCCGCCCGGCAATACCCGGTTCCCCGGCAACTCGGTGGGCGCACTGACGTAGGCATCATCCAGTGCCACCCCCAGCTTGGGGACGGCCTCCAGCAGCAGTTGGGTGTAGGGATGCTTCGGCTGCTCCAGCACTTGCTCGGCACACCCCAGTTCCACAATCTGCCCCAGGTACATCACCGCCACCCGGTCGGCCATATGCCGCACCACGGACACGTTGTGGGAGATCAGGATGTAGGTCAGCCCCAGCCGGCGTTGCAGCTCGGCCAGCAGGTTGAGGATTTGCGCCTGGACCGAGATATCCAGGGCCGAGGTCGGTTCGTCCAGCACCAGGATGCTCGGGTTGGAGGCGAGCGCGCGGGCGATGGCGATGCGTTGGCGCTGGCCACCGGAAAACTGGTGCGGGTAGCGGTCCAGGTATTCGGCGCGGATGCCCACTTGGGCGGCGACCTTGGCGGCGATGGTGCGCATTTCACCCTTGGGCGTGTCGCCGAGGGCGAACAGCGGCTCGGTGATGATTTTCCAGATGGGCAGGCGCGGGTCGAGGGACGATTGCGGGTCCTGGAACACGATCTGTACATGACGGTGACGTTCCCGGGCGCTTTCATAGACCCAGTCGACTTCGCCGTCGCTGGGCTTGACCAGGCCCATCAACAGTTGGGCGAGGGTGCTTTTACCGCAGCCGGATTCGCCGACAATCCCCAGGGTTTCCCCACGGCGCACCTGCAAGTCGATGCCGTTGAGGGCGTGGGCATAACCGCGCGGGCGGCCCAGCCAGTCGGTTTTTACCGGGAACTTGACCCGTACATCCCGCAGGGCCAGCAGTGAATCTTGAGGCACTGTCATTACACCGACTCCCCGGCAGTCAGCCAGCACGCGCTTTTGCGGGTGCCGACAGGGTTGATCAGGTTCAGGCGCGGGCGCTCGATGCATTGGCTCATGGCCTGGGGGCAGCGTTCGCGGAAGGTGCAGCCTGAGGGCAGGGCGGCGAGGTTGGGCACCTGGCCGGGGATGGTCAGCAGGTCGTCGCCGGGCTTTACCTGTTCCGGCAAGCCGCTGAGCAGGCCTTGGGTGTAGGGATGGCGCGGATCGCTCATCACCTGGGCGGTCGGGCCTTCTTCTACCACCGCGCCGGTGTACATCACGTAGACCCGGTCGCAGAACTGCGAGACCACGGCCATGTCGTGGGTGATCAGCAAGATCGCGGTGCCGCGCTCCCGGGCTTTTTCCCGCAGCAGCAACAGCACCTGGCGTTGCACGGTGACGTCGAGGGCGGTGGTGGGTTCGTCGGCGATCAGCAACTGCGGGTCGCAGGAAAACGCCAGGGCGATCATCACCCGCTGGCGCATGCCGCCGGACAGTTCGAAAGGGTAACTGTCGAGCACTTGCTCGGGGTCGGCGATGTGCATGTCCCGCAGCAGGGCGATGGCCTTGGCGCGGGCGGCAGCCTTGCTCAGGCGCTGGTGGTGGATGATCACGTCGAGCATCTGCCGGCCAATGCGCCGGGTCGGGTTCAGCGCGGTCATCGGCTCCTGGAAGATCATCGCCGCGTCACGCCCGCGAATCTGCAACAGCTCTTTTTCGCTGGCGCCGAGCATGTCGCGGCCAAGCATCTGCAAGCTGCCGGCGGTGATCCGGTAACTGCGCTCCGGCAGCAGGCGCAGGCTGAGCATCGCGGTCACGGATTTACCGGAGCCGGACTCTCCCACCACGCCGACGACTTCGCCGGGGTTGACGTGCAACGACACGCCGTTGAGTGCCTGGACGTTGTTACGGTAAGCCGGGAATTCCAGGCTCAGGTTATCGATGGCAAGGACTGCCGGACTAGACATGGTCATTTCCCCTGTTGCCGTGGGTCGAGCAGGTCACGAACACCGTCACCCAGCAGGTTGAAACCGGTCGCGGTGACCAGGATCGCCAGCCCCGGAAAGGTCGAGTACCACCAGTTGTCGAGAATGAAATTGCGCCCGGTGGCAACCATCGCGCCCCATTCGGCGGTGGGCTGTTGCGCGCCCAGGCCGATGAAGCCCAGGGCCGAGGCCATCAGGATCGCGCTGCCGATGTCCAGGCTCAGTTGCACCAGCAACGGCGGCATGGCGTTGCGGCCCACGTGCCACGACACGATGTGCCAGCGCCCGGCGCCGAAGGTCTGGGACGCCTTGACGTAGCCCATCTGGCGAATGCTCAGGGCTTGCCCGCGGGCCAGGCGCACGTAGAACGGAATGCGCACCACGGTGATCGCCAGCATCGCGTTGAACAGGCTCGGGCCCAGGGCGGCGGCCAGCGCCATGATCAGCACCAGGGACGGCACCGACAGCATGATGTCCATCAGGCGCATGATCAGGCTGTCGAAACGCCCGCCGATGATCCCCGACAGGCAGCCCAGCAGCCCGCCCACCAGGCACGAGGAAAACGCCACGAACAAGCCGACGCCCACCGACTGGCGGCTGCCGTACAACACCCGGCTGAACAGGTCGCGGCCGACTTCATCAGTGCCGAACCAATGTTCGGCGGAGGGCTCGGCCAGGCGTTGGGCCAGGTTCAACGCGTTGGGATCATGGCTGGCCAGCCACGGAGCGAAGGCCATGCAGATCAGCACGATCAAGGTGATGGTCAGGCCGGCGATGGTCAGCGGGCTGCGGCGTATTTGATAGCCCAGGTACTCCATTCGCGCACGCCAGGTGGGGCGTTGCTCGAGGGGCACCGGTACGGGCATGGTCACGGGTGCGGTCATCTCAGTTCACCTCGCCGATGCGTGGGTCGACCACCCGGTAGAGCAGGTCGATCAGTATGTTCAGCAGCACATAAATAAACGACACCATGATCGCGAAGCCCATCACCGCCGGGAAATCCAGGGACTGGATCGACTTCACCACATAGGCGCCCATGCCTGGCCAGGCGAACACGGTTTCGGTGAGCACGGCGCCGTACAGCAGGTCACCGAGGGTCAGGCCGAGCACGGTGATCGACGGGATCAGCGCATTGGGCAGGGCGTGGCGCAGGATCACCGCCCAGCGCGACAGGCCGTAGGCACGGGCGGTACGGATGTAGTCCTCGCCCAACTGGTCGAGCATCGCCGAACGGATCTGCCGGGCGACCACGCCGAGGTTGACGAAACCCAGGGTGACGGCGGGCAGGATCAGGTGCTCCAAGGCATTCAGGAACAGCGGGATATCGCCGGCCAGCAGCGAGTCGATCAGGTAGAACCCGGTAATGGTGCGGGGCGGTTCGAGGCCTTCATCCAGCCGACCGCTGCCGGGCAGCCAGCCGAGTTGGCCGTAAAACAATACGATCAGGCCCAGGCCGAGCCAGAAGGCCGGCGTGGAAATACCGGTGACCGCCAGCGTTCGGGCGATCTGGTCGATGGCGCGGTTGTGATACACCGCTGACAGCACGCCAAGGGGGACGCCTACCAATACGGAGAGCAACAGGGCGGCGACCGCCAGTTCCAGGGTCGCGGGGAAGAAAGCTTTCAGGTCTTCAAGCACCGGGCGGCTGGTGCGGATCGACGTGCCGAGGTCGCCGTGCAGCAGGTCGCTCATGTAGCGGCCATATTGCTGGTACAGCGGCAGGTCGAGGCCCAGTTGATGACGGATGTTCTCGACGATGGCGTCGCTGGCCCGGTCGCCGGCAATCAGGCGTGCCGGGTCACCCGGGATCAGGTGAGAGATGCAAAAGGTAATCAGCGAAACGCCGACGACGACCAAAATCAGGCCGAACAGGCGTTTGCGCAACATATTCAGGAAGGCCATGAGGGCTCCTCGGTAACACAGGACAGACGGCATTCATCCAGGCGCGCTGGCTTGTGTGGGAGCCGGGCTCGCCCGCGATGCAGGCACCTCGGTCTGTCAGGCAGGCTGAGGTGATGCTATCGCAGGCAAGCCAGCTCCCACACAAGCCCGCTCCCACATTTGATCGCGTGTTACTTGCTGATCTCAGCCACGTTGAACACCTGCTCCAGCATCGGATGGAACACATAACCCTTCACCGAATCACGCATCGGCAGGGTGTAGTTCTTCTGATACAGGTAGGCGTACACGCTGTCCTTGAGCACGATCTTCTGGGCTTCCTGGTACAGCTCGGTGCGCTTGGCCGTGTCATTGTTGGCCGCCGCGTCGCGAATCAACTTGTCCACCACCGGGTTGCTGTAGAACGAGCGGTTGCCCGGCAGCCCTTGCAGGGACGAGTCGAACCAGAAGTTCATGTACATGTAGGGATCGGAGAAGTCCGGCGCCCATGAGCCGATGGACACGTCGAAGTCACCCTTGCCCAGGCGCTCGCGCATGGTGGCGTTGGCCAGTTTTTCCATCTTCAGGTTGATCCCCAGCGGCGCCAGGCTGGCTTGCAGGGTCAGGCCGATGGATTCCCAGTCAGGGTCCTTGTCGGAGTACATGTAGTTCAGGGTGGTGATTTTTGTCGGGAGCTTCTTCAGGTTGGCGCCGGCGCTGTCCAGGTCCTGTTTCATCATTGGCAGGCTCGGGTCATTGGCCCACATGCCGGCGGGAATCGGCCCGTTCATCAACTTGGCCTGGCCCTTGAGGATGCCGTCGACAATGCCTTTGTAGTCCACCGCATCAACGATTGCCTGGCGGGCGTTCTGGTTGTTCAGCGGGGCTTTCTGGTTGTTCAGGTACAGGTAGGTCACCCGCAGCGACGGGAACTCCTTGATCACCACGTCTTTCTTTTTGGCCAGGTTGGTGAGCTGGTCCTGGGGCATGTCTTCGGCAATGTCCAGGTCACCGCGTTCCAGTTGCAGGCGGCGTACCGAGGCTTCGCTGATGATCTTGATCACCACCTTGTTCAGCGCGGGCTTGGCGCCGGCGTAGTAGGTGTTGGGTTCCAGGGTCAGGCTCTGGCCTTTCTGCCAGTTGGTCAGGCGGAACGCGCCGGAACCGGCGGTGTGGGTGGACAGGTAGGCGTTGACGTCGCCCTGTTTCACCACGTCCGGGTTGATGATGCCGGCGCCGTTGTGGGCGAGGGTGTAGAGGAAGGGCGCGTAGGGTTTGGTCAGGGTGAAGCGCACGGTCAGCGGGTCGACCACGGTGACTTTCATGTCATCCGGGAACGCGCCCGACGGGCCTTGCTTGAGCTGCATCACGCGGTCGAAGGAGAACTTCACCGCATTGGCGTCGACCTCGGCGCCGTCATCGAACTTGTTGCCGGGCTTGAGTTTGAAGTCCCACACCAGGCCGTCGGCCGAGGTGGTCCAGCTGTCGGCCAGGTCGCCCTTGACGTCGGTGCTGCCCTTGCCGTTTTCGACTTTGTAGGCCACCAGTTTCTGGTACGCCGGGTACGTCACCGCCCAATCGTTATTGTCGATGGTCACGGCCGGGTCGAGGGTTTGCGGGTCGGCGGCCTTGCCGATCATCAGGGTGTCTTTGGGGGCGGCGGCACTTGCCGATTGCCACGCGCCCAGGCTCAGGGCGGCGCACAGCAGGGAGAGTGCGAGGGTCTTGCGGTTGCTTGGGGTCATGCCGGTTTCCTTGATTATTTAGAGGAAAAAGCGGGTTGGTTTATTTTTATGAAATCTATAACCGGGCAGTTGGAGCTAAAGGGTGCTGCTAATTATTGTGATGGTACGGTCCTTGTGATCAGTGTGACTCCTCAATTAATGGGAAAAGTTCGGCATCCGGCAATTCGTAATGCCACCACTCGGTGGCAATCGCCTTGAAGCCGGCGCCGAGCATGATGCCCAGCAACAGCAGGCGGTTGCGCTGCACCTGCGGCGGCAGGTCGGGGTAGAACTGGTGGGACTTGGGCTCCATGGCATCAAACGCCGTGCCCATGTCCAGGGGTGTGCCGTGTTCATCAATCAGTGTCAGGTCGACGGCCACGCCACGGGTGTGATGCGAGCCCAGGCGCGGGTCGCGCACGTAGTCCGGGTTGGGCAGGGCTTGCCACAGCAGTTGCTGGGCGTAGGCCGGCCGATAGGCGTCGTAGATCAGCAGGGTCATGCCGGCCTGGCGTGCCAACAGGCTTGCCTTGCGCAGGCAGGCCGCCGCTTCGGTGTGCAGCAGGCAGCGGGCGTTGCGGTAGATAACGGTGCCTGCCAGGTTGTCGGCACTGGCGTAGATCAGGTCGACCTGTACCGGGTATTCCGGTGGGGCGATTTCTACCAATGGGCTGGTATTCACTCAAAGATTTCCTTTCCAGGGTCAGGATTCGAACTGGCCGAAGGCCTGTTGCAGGGCGCGGTTTTTTGCCAGGCGTGCATCCAGTCGCTCGCCGTAGCGGTCAGCGACGGCAGACACCATCAGGTTGAACAGGCACGTCAGGGGGGCCATGGAGTCCCAGAATTGGCCGACATCGGTTTTCAGTTGCAGCAGGTCCAGGTCGTAGTCCCGGGCCCAGGGGCATTGCAAATCGGTGATCAGCGCCAAGGGTAGACCCTGGGCATTCGCGGTCTCGCAGAACGTGGGCGTGATGCTCGAATACGCGCGGAAGTCCGCCGTGATGGCGTAGGGTTTTTCAAAACCGGAGTTCAGGGTTTCGGCGTAGATCCCCGACAGGCCGTCGACGTAATAGACCTTGGGGCGAATGTATTCCAGGTGACTGTGGAACGCGTTGAGGATGCCCCGGGTGGACTGGATGCCGAGGATGAACACGGCGTCGGCGTCCACGATGTGCTGCACGATGTCGGCGAAACCCTGGCTGCGGGCCAGGCCATAGACGTGCTGGATGGCTTCGATCTCGCGGTTGAGGGAGCGGTCGAGGGCGTCTTCCTGATCGTTCTCCTGGCGAAAGGCACCCAGGCGGTCGGTGATCAGCCAGGACGCTTGCGGGTCGCCGCGCAGGCCTTGCTTGACGTCATCGAGGTTGCGATAACCCAAGGCGCGCAAAAAACGCCCCACTGAAATCCCGGTGGTGCCGGCTTGCTGGGCGATGCTGTCGGCGGTTTCGAACGGCAGCTGTTGCAGGTTGCCCAGCAGGTAGGTGGCGATGCGTTTGCCGGTGGGCGTCAGCGTCGGGAACTGCTGTTCCAGCGTGCGCTGGAAGCTGTTTTTATCCATGACGTTTTCGCGCAGACCGGTCATTGATGTTACTCAGATTTCATGATTTTGATGTCTGTTAGAAACATAACATCGGCAATCGCGATAACACAATGGCTTTTTTTCGAGCGGGTACGCAGGAGGGGGACAGCGGCGATCAAGGCCGCTGGGGTTTCACCGAAGTACCAAAGGTATTGCCCATGCGCACGCTGGTCGCCGCCGGGGTAGAGAGCCCGATCTGGTTCGGCTTGCGTTTTTCGATGGGCACCTGTTGCGCTTCCTGGTTCTTTTGCGTGGCCTTGGCGGCGTCCGGGTTGTTACCCATCTGCTGGCTCAGGCAGCCATAGTCCGGCGCCTTATAGCCATCCACATTGACCTCGGCGCAGCCACCGGGTGTGCCTTCGGCGTGGGCCATCAGCGGCAGGGTTGCACACAGCAACAGGCTGGCGAGGGTCGGGAACAGGTTCATCGGTGCCTCCTGGCGCGCCTTGGGAAATGGGCGGGTATGGGGCGAAAGTGTAGTGCAGCGGGCTGCCCGTCACCGTGATGTTTTTTTTGCTGGCACCGTAACATCAGGTTCATAAACGGGCCTCAGGATGACGGTTTTGTAGGCTATGTCGGACGTGTTGCGATGCTGAGCAGGGGGGCTTGGAGGCGCGCGGGCTGCTGCCTGGCTCTGCTGTTGGGGCTGGCGCAAAGCGTGCGCGCCGAAGTGATCCTGGACCTGCCTGCCCAGAACCTGGACAACGCCCTCCAAGCGTTCAGCCGTGCCACCGGCATGGCGGTGCTGGTGGATCGCGAATTGACCCGGGGCCGGCGTTCCATCGGTGTACATGGCCGCTACAGCGCGCAGCAAGCCCTGGGCCTGCTGCTGACAGGGAGTGGCTTGATGGCGCGTTATGCCCGCAGCGATGCGTTCACCCTGCAAGTCCCCGAGGTCAGCCAGCCGGCAACGACGCGGGGACTGAAGGCCGGCCATGCAGCACGGATCAACAACAGCTACGCCACGGCCTTGCAGCAGGCGATCGAGCGCAGTTTGTGCCGTTCGCCCCTGACCCGCCCCGGCAGTTACCGCGCGCTGGTGCAGGTGTGGGTCAGCGGTGACGGGGTGATCGAACACAGCCGCCTGGTCAGCTCCACCGGTGACCTGCAGCGTGACGAAGCGCTGGTACGCGGCTTGGGCGCCACCCGTGTCGAACGCCCGGCGCCCAGTTCACTGCGCTTGCCGGTGACCTTACTTTTGATGCCCGATTCAACAGGAACACGCATGGAATGCACAGCAGGGGAAGGAGTTTCCGGGGCATGAAAGACACCGGCCACAGCACGATGGTCAGCCTGTTCCTGGCGTCCTACGAGGACTTCAAGGTACGCCTGCGCAAGCGCCTCGGGTCCGAGGACCTGGCCAACGACGTGCTGCACGAAACCTACCTGCGGGTCGACCGCATGGACGTGCCGCCGAACCTGGCGCAACCCAATGCCTACCTGTACCGCATGGCCCTGAACATCGCCGCCGACCGACGCCAGGCGGATGCGCGGCTGCTGACCGGCAGTGAAGTCGAAGAGCTGCTGCAGACAGCCGATGAAGCCCAGGACCCCTCGCGGGTGGTGGGTGGCCAGCGGGAAATCCAGTCCTTGCTCAAGGCCCTCTACGAACTGCCGGCGCGACGGCGCCAGATCCTCATCGCTGCGCGCCTGGAAGAGGCGCCGCACCTGGAAATCTCCAAGCGTTTCGGGATTTCCACGCGCATGGTCGAAAAGGAAATCAAGGCCGGGCTGGGCCACTGCGCGCAGCGCCTTGAAAGAAAAGTGATCCAGCGGTTCGGTCCCGGGGCCGGAAAACCGTCTTAGTGATTGAGTCCCTGATAATCCGTTGAGTACCTGCGCGCTTGAACATTTTTAACTTCTCCGCTGCCCGGAATACCCCAGACAGCCCCCTGCACGATGAAGCGCGTGACTGGCTGGTGCTGCTGACTTCGGGCCGGGCCACCGTTGCGGATGCCAAAGCGTTGCGCCAGTGGTGCGCCCAGAGTCCGGAACATGCCCGGGCGTTCGAGCAGGCCAAGGTGTTGTGGCAGCAATTGGCTCCGGCCGCCGAGCAGGTTTCCCGTCCACGGCATTTTGGGCGGCGGGCGTTTTTGGGTGGGGCGATTGCGGCGTCGGCGGCGGTGTTTATGGTGCGGTTTACCGCGCCGGGTGGGTTTGCGGGGTTGACGGCGGATTATCGCACCGAGGTTGGGGAGCAGCGGCGGGTGGAGTTGGGTGAGGGGGTTCGGCTGGAGCTCAATACCCAGACGCGGATCAGTCGGCGTGAGGGGGGATTGAGTTGGTGGAGGGGGAGGTTGAGGTGGTTGCCAATGCGGCGATGCCGCTCCAGGTTCAGGCTGGTGGAGGGTGGTTGAGTGCGGCTCGGGCGCGGTTCAATGTGCGCAATACGGATCACAGTGTGTGTGTGACGTGCATTGATGGGGCGCTGTTGGTGGCTGTGGGTGGGCGTACGGTTCGGCTTGAGGGTGGGCGGCAACTGACTTATGACGCTGGCGGTGTGGGTGAGCCGGTGGCGGTGGATGTGCAGGCGGTGGTGGCCTGGCGGGAGCAGGTGTTGGTGTTTGATAACGCGACGTTGGCGACGGTGGTGGATGAGATTAATCGCTATCGGCCGGGGATGTTGCTGCTGATGAATGCGGAGTTGGGCAAGCGGCGGGTGCAGGCGCGGTTTAGTTTGCATCAGTTGGCGGGGGTGGCGCTTTTGATTCGCGATGCGTATGGGGCCAAGTGTACGGAGTTGCCGGGGGGTGGTTTTGTTGAGTTAAGCGGTGGTGTGAATATCCGTTATTTAGGTAACGGCTGCTTATGGTTTCGCTCTTACAGCGACTCACTTTGGAAAAGCCCCAAAGTAAGCAAAGGGCTCTGCCCCGCCTGTCGGCGCCTCGCTGGGGCTCGGCGTTCCCTCACTCCGGCATTGCTCCGCGGGCCGCCGCGACGGGCCATCCATGGCCCGGCGCGGCTAAACCGGCGTCCTGCCGGTTTACCCGCTCCGCACTGCCTGCGTTCGGCCTCGGGCTTATTGGGGCAGTCAGATCAAGATCAAAAGCAACAGCACAGCGGCCTCCCGGCCGGCTTGAGTGTTAGAAGCCAGATCAAAAGCCAGAGCGAAAGCAAAGCTGCTTTTCTGTGGGAGCTGGCTTGCCTGCGATGCAGACAACTCGGTACATCAGGTACACCCAGTTGATGCCATCGCAGGCAAGCCAGCTCCCACATTTGGACCGCGCCCGCTTTAGATTTTGATTTGGCTTTTGCTCTTCAACACTCAAGCCGGCCGGGAGGCCGCTGTGCTTTTGCTTTTGATCTTGATTTTGATCTTAGGCGCCCCGTTAAACCACGCTGGCCGAACGCAGGCTTTGGAGCGTGGGTAACCTGGCAGGACGCCAGGTTAGCCGTCCTGGGCCAAGGATGGCCCATGACGGCGGCCCACGGTCCAAAGCCGGAGTGAGGGCACACCGAGCCTAGGCGAGGTGCCGAGTGGTGGGGCAAGAGCGTTTTGCTTACTTTTGCGCTTTTCAAAAGTGAGCCGCTGTAAGAGCGGAACCAATATCAGCCATCACCCAAATAACGGATATGTACACGCCCCCCAAAAAGCCCTACCGCAGGAGCCCAAAAACCTGCCGATACCGCTCCACCCCCTGACCCGCCTCCCGCACCAGAACCACCTCAACCCCCAGCGGTTCCTCCTGCCGATTCCCACTCAACTGCCGCCACCCCTTGTCCCAAACCCGCACCTGCAAATCCCTGACCTGCCCAAGCACCGCCACCGTATCCCTGGGTGCCGGTAGCGGATACCGATCCCGCGCCGGTGCCGCCGCCCGATACAGCGTGTCCCCCTTGAGCCACCACCGCACCCGCTGCAACCCATCCCCAGGAACCGGCGCACTCCGGATCACCTCCAACCGAAACCCCTTGCTATCCGAACTCCTCACCGACACCGCCGCCAACCCCCCAGGCTTCGGCGCCTCATCCCCAATCGGCGGCCCCAACTCAACCCCCGCACGCAAACTCAGATCCAGCTGCATCTGGTTCAGCGCCCGCAACAAGGTCTCAGTCTCCTCACTGCTGGCCTGCAAGTGCTGATCAGCACGGGTCACACTGTCCAGCCCACGCCAGGCAATCACACTGACCACCGCCATCAACATGATCGCCACCATCACCTCAATCAGCGTAAAACCCTTCTGGTCACTCATGACTCACCACCCGCAACAACCCCGCCGCATCCCGTTGCAAACTCAGGCTGTGTTGCCCATCCGACAGCACCACCCGCATCGGCGGGTTTACCCATTCGGCATCCAGCACCAGGTTCTTCCCGGGCTCGATGCGCACCTGCATCGGCGTGCTGTCCCAGGCCCGCGGGCGCAGTTGCTGATCGCCACTGAAGTCCTCCAACCCCAACCCGTCATCCGTCACGCGGCTAAAGCGAAACCCCTTGGCATCCGCCTTCCAGGTAATCGCCCGGCCATCCGCGCGAGCCTCGGCCTGGGCCACCTGCAGCAACTGGCTCAGGCGTTCCGCGTCCTTGCGCAGCAGGTGCAGCGGATCAGGCTTGATGCTCAGGCTGATGGCCGCACTGGCGATGCCGATGATCACCAACACCACCATCAGCTCGATCAACGTGAAGCCCTGCTGTTTCATTTTTTGCTCCCTGATCAACCGCTGAAATAAAAAGGTGTGAATTGCCCTGTAGCCTGAGGCGACGGACAAACAGGAGGTCCCGCCCATGGCATTCACCCATCGTTTTTCACCCGCCCATGGCGTCCAGGCCTTGGCGTTGCTGGCAGCGCTGGCAGGGGTGGCGACCTGGACGCCGTTGCTGCTCACGTCGGCCGAGTCCCACACCCCGCAGGCCGCGCCCCAGGCATTAGTCTCCCGCAGTGACAACCCTGCCGTGCAGTGGTTTTCCAATACCCCGGCGGTGATGCAGATCAAGGTCTCCGGGGTGCTTGCCGGTGCCCGTGGTGCGGTGGCCATCCTCAGCCTCAACGACGGGCCGCCCCGCAGTTTTTTGTTGGGTGAGCGGCTAAGCCCCGGCGTGCGCTTGACGGCCATTGAAGGCGATAGCGTGGAGATCGAACGTGGTAATGAAAAAATCCGCGTGCCCCTCGACAAGTTGCCCGACGGCCCGGCCTTGCCAAGCCTCACTCGGCAGTAACCGCGCGCTTCACCGGCGGGCGCCCCATCAAGGTTTCCAGGCGCGCCAGGGGTGGCGCTTCACGGGTCGCGTCCAGCACCCGAACGCTGACTTGGAACAGCCGCCCATCCGGCCCGTTGCTGATGGTCTGTTCGCAGCGCAATTTCAGCCGGCCCTGGTCGCAGTCGAAGGTCTTGCGCCCGGGACTCACCCGACCTTCCAGGCGCAGTTCCGCCAGGCGACTCTGGGCCGCCAGCAGCGCCATCGACTTGTCCCGCAGCAGCCCGTTGCTGGTGGTCATCAGCCCGGCCACGCGCACGGCTGCGGCCATGGCCACGGCGATGATCGCCAGTGCCACCAACACTTCAATCAGGGTGAAACCTTGCTCGTTGCGGGGGCCGCCCATGGCGTACTCAAAACCGGGAATCAGGCCCGCAGACTAGCCCCCGCAGTTGACCGATTGGCGACCAAAGCTCCCGAGGATTTTCAACATGACTGACATGTGTTCTTGCAACACTGCGCCACGAAATGCACTCAAGCCAAGGAATGTCGAGATGGATATCGCACACTTCACCTCCCCACGCAGGCAGCGTGGTTTCACCTTGATCGAGATCATGGTGGTCGTGGTGATCCTGGGGATTCTGGCGGCGCTGGTGGTGCCCAAGGTGCTCGACCGCCCGGACCAGGCGCGGGCCACGGCCGCCAAACAGGACATTGGCGGGCTGATGCAGGCCCTGAAACTCTACCGCCTTGACCACGGTTCTTATCCCACCATGAACCAGGGCTTGAAGGTGTTGGTGGAGCGCCCGGCCGACGCGAAAAACAGCAACTGGCATGCCTACCTCGAGCGCCTGCCCAACGACCCGTGGGGCAACCCCTATCACTACCTCAACCCAGGGGCCAACGGCGAAGTGGATGTGTTCTCCCTCGGCGCCGACGGGAAACCCGATGGTGACGGCGTGAATGCCGATATCGGCTCCTGGCAGCTGTAAGGCCGGCGATGAACAGCCATTCGCCCCCAGCGGCGAAGCAGCGCGGCATGGCGATTATCAGCGCCTTGCTGATCGCGGCCGTGGTCGCGGTGATTGCCGGTGCCATGCTCACCCGGCAGACCGTGTTCACCCGCAGCCTGGAAGCCGAACAACTGCGTATCCAGGGGCAATGGTTGTTGAATGGTGGCCTGGAAACCAGTCGCCAACTCCTGTGGGATGCGCGCCGCCAGGATGTATTAACCCGGCTCGATCAACCGTGGGCACGGCCCCTCGGCGGTGCTTTCGAGGGGCGGATTGAGGATGAGCAGGGCAAGTTCAACCTGCGCAATCTTGTGACCCAACAACACCCGGACGCCGTGCAATTGCAGAGCTTCGAACGCCTGTGCCAGTTGATCGGCATCGAGCCGGCCGTGAGTCGCCGCATCAGCCGGCGAGTGATCGACTCATACGACCAGCGCGAGCTCGGCGCCTCACTCACCGGCGGCTTCAACAGCAGCCGCGATACCTCGCCCGGAACGGCGGCGCCATTGATTCCAGCCAAGTACCCCATGCTGCGCAGCCTCATTGACCTCAGTGGTATCGAAGGCCTCGACCCGCGCCAACTGCGGCGCATGGCGAGCTACGTCAGCGTGCTGCCCGGCAATACATGGGTCAACGGCAATACCGCCAGCGCCGAGGTGCTCAGTAGCGTGGTGCCGGGGCTTAGCCTGTCGCAGGCCCAGGCCCTGGTGGCCGAGCGCGACGGCGGGCGCTGGTTTATCAATCGCGGAGATTTCGTCAACCGGTTGCGCATGCCACAGGTCGCGGTGGACACGGTGCAGGTGGGGATCACCAGTGAGTGGTTTCGCGTGCAGGGCCAGGTCCGTCGCGAGCAGCGTCGGGTGACGTTGGAGGCGTTGCTGTATCGCCCGGAAGACCGTCAGCCCCAGGTGATCTGGTCGCGGGTGGGCGTATGAAGCGTTTGCGAATCGGCTTGCCGCCACTGGATGAACTCACCACCGAGAGCCAGGTGCAGTTCGCCTGGCTGGACCGCGCCGGACAGGTCAGCCAGCTAGGCCAGGGCAGCCTGGCGCAACTGGCGAATAATCCGGCGGCGTTTTTTCTGCACCCGCGGGACAGCCTGCTGACCAGCCTGGAGCTGCCGCAATTGCCCTCCGCCAAGGTTGACGACGCAGTGACGTGCGCGGCCCAGGCATTGATCCTGGGCCCGTTGGAGTTGATGCATGTGGCCCACGGTCCACGGGAAAGCAGCGGACGGGTGCAGGTGGGCTGGTTGCCCAAAAGCAGCCTTGAACACCTGGGCCGGATAACCACCCAATTGAAAATCAAAGTGCGCGGCCTATACCCGGCACCGTATGCGTTGCCAGTCAGCGAGCCACCCAGCGCGGCATTCAGCGACGGGCATTTGCTGCTGCGCCTCAGTGTCCAGCAGGGTGCGGTGCATCCGTTGGGACAGCCCGCGCTGGATGATCTGCTCGCCACCGGCGTCGATGTGCATCAAGTGACCGGCGATGCCCGTTGGGCTGGGCCATTGCCGGGCTGGGGTTTGCACGGTCGGCTTCAGCAGGCGGCCACCGGTGGCTGGGGCAGGGCGGCGGCGTGCACGATGCTGGCGGTCGCCATCTGGACCCTGGGCCTGAATCTCTACGCCACCCGCCAGGTCGAGGAAGGCCAGCGCCTCAAGGCGCAGATGAGCCAGCAAGTGCGCCAGGCCTTTCCCGAGCTGCCGGTGATTCTCAACCCGCTGCAACAAGCCCGTCAGCAATTGGCCGCACGCCAGAGTGGCGCGGCGGCTGAGCCGGGCCAGCGTTTTACCGGCTTGCTGGCGCTGGCGGGTAGCAGCCTGCCGTCCATGGCGGGCAGCGTCGAGAGCCTGAGCTACGAGCAAGGCCGTTTGCAGGTGAGCCTGCTGCCCGACACCTGCAGTCCGGCGCTGGCGGCGGACGCGCAGGCGCTGCTGGCCCAGGCCGGGTTCAGCGCCACCCGCGACGACCAGGGCTGGACCCTCGGCCCGCTCGCCGAGCGCGTTGAAGCCGATGCAGACGATGAGGCCGAAGATGAATAAGCGTTGGCAGCTTATGCGCAGCCGGGCTCAGGTGTTCTGGAATGGCCTGGCCGTGCGTGAAAAACGTCTGCTGGTGGGTGCCGGCCTGGTGCTGGCGGGGCTGCTGACCTGGTTGCTGTTGATCCAGCCACCGCTGAAGAAAATCGACTACTGGCAAGCCGAAACCCCGAAACTGCGCAGCCAGGCCGAGGCCTTGCAGGTGCTGCTGCAAGGCGTCGCCCCAGCCCCGCGCAGCAGTGACCTGGAAACCGCCTTGCACCAGTCCCTCGACAACGCCGGGTTGCAGGGCCGCTATCAATTGCAGCCGCAGGACACCGGCAGCTGGCGCCTGACCTTCGACGATGCCCCGGCGGACGCGGTGATCGACTGGCTGCTGGCCAACCCCCGGCCGTTCTCCCTGGAAGTCTCTGCGGCCCGCCTGCAACGCGCAGGCGAGGCCACCCCTTCAAACTCGGCCGGCACCTTGTCCGGGACCGTTCGCATGGATCAGGCGCCTGGCGCTAAGGAAGCTTCATGAAGTGGTCATTGCCCAACGCTGCGCCTTATCGCAAGGTCGCCCCTTTGCTCTTGTTGGCGCTGGGAGCGTGCAGCAACCCCCAATCCTCCGCGCCGTTGCTGGTGGACAGCGAGCTCGGCCAACCCCTGGCCGACACCCGGCGCAGCGGCGACACACCACTGGACCGCCAGCGCGAAACCGTGCCGCCACCCCGGGTGCAACACCCGGTGACCAACAGCGCCCGCAGCCATGGCGCCGCACCGGCCAGGGCGCGCAACCCGCTGGGTGATCAACCGGTACAACTGAACTTCGTCGACGCCGATATCCAGGCGGTGGTGCGCGCCTTGTCCCGCGCCACCGGCCAGCAATTCCTGGTGGACCCGCGTGTCAAAGGCAACCTCACGTTGGTCAGCGAAGGCCAGGTACCGGCGCACCAGGCCTACGACATGCTGCTGGCGGCGCTGCGTATGCAGGGCTTCAGCGTGGTCGACGTAGGCGGCGTGGCCCAGGTGGTGCCTGAGGCGGACGCCAAGCTGCTGGGCGGGCCGATCTACAGCGGCGCCAACCCGGACGGGCAGGGCATGCAGACCCGCACCTTCCGCCTGCAATACGAAAACGCGGTGAACCTGATCCCGGTGCTGCGCCCGATCGTGTCGCCGAACAACCCGATCAACGCCTACCCCGGCAACAACAGCATCGTGATCACCGACTACGCGGAAAACCTGGCGCGGGTGGCACAGATCATCGACGGCATCGACACCCCGAGCGCCATCGACACCGACGTGGTGAAAGTGCAGAACGGCATCGCCGTGGACATCGCCGCCATGGTCTCGGAACTCCTCGAAACCCAGGGCGCCGACCAGACCCAGAAGATCAACGTGATCGGCGACCCGCGCTCCAACTCCATCATCATCCGCGCCGGCAGCCCGGAGCGCACGGAACTGGCGCGCAACCTGATCTACAAGCTCGACAACGCCCAGAGCAACCCGAGCAATATGCACGTGGTGTACCTGCGCAACGCCCAGGCCGGCAAGTTGGCGCAGTCGCTACGGGGTTTGCTCACTGGTGAGAGCGACACCGGTACCAGTGATAATGCCCGTGGCAAGTTGAGCAGCATGGGCGGCAACACCCAGGGTGGCCAGGGCAGTACCCAGAACAGCAGCGGCACTCCCACCGGCAGCGGCACTGTCCAGCCCAGTGGTTACGGGCAGGACACCAGCAGCACCGGAGCCTCTTCCCCTACCGACCAGAACACCGCGTTCAGCGCCGGTGGCGTGACGATCCAGGCGGACGCCACCACCAACACCTTGCTGATCTCGGCGCCGGACCCGCTGTATCGCAACCTGCGGGAGGTGATCGACATGCTCGACCAGCGTCGCGCCCAGGTGGTGATCGAGAGCCTGATCGTCGAAGTGGGTGAGGACGATGCCAGCGAGTTCGGGGTGCAGTGGCAGGCGGGCAACCTGGGCGGGAAGGGGGGCTTTGGCGGGGTGAACCTGGGGGGCAGCGGCTTGAATGGAACCCCCACCAGCAAGACCAGCATTGATGTGTTGCCCAAGGGTTTGAACATCGGGCTGGTGAATGGCTCGGTGGACATTCCGGGGATTGGCAAGGTGCTGGACCTCAAGGTGCTGGCCCGGGCATTGAAGAGCAAGGGCGGGACCAATGTGTTGTCGACGCCGAACCTGCTGACCCTGGATAACGAGGCGGCGAGTATTTTTGTGGGGCAGACGATTCCGTTTGTCACCGGCAGTTATGTGACGGGCGGCGGCGGCACGAGCAATAACCCGTTCCAGACGGTGCAGCGCGAGGAAGTGGGGCTGAAGCTGAACGTGCGGCCGCAGATTTCCGAGGGGGGACGGTGAAGCTGGATATTTATCAGGAGGTCAGCAGCGTCGACACGCGGGCTTCGGTGGATGCCGGGACGGTGACGAACAAGCGGGCGATTGATACGAGTATTTTGCTGGATGACGGGCAGATCATGGTACTTGGCGGGCTGTTGCAGGATGGGTATAGCCAGAGCAATGACGCGGTGCCTTGGTTGTCGGATATTCCGGGGTTGGGGGCGCTGTTCAGGAATGAAAAGCGCAGTGTGACGAAGACTAATTTGATGGTGTTTTTGCGGCCCTACATTATTCGTGACGGTGGGGCGGGGCGCAGTATTACGCTGAATCGCTATGAGTTTATGCGCAGGGCCCAGGGTGGGTTGCAGCCGGAGCATAGTTGGGCGATGCCGGATGTGCAGGCGCCGCAGTTGCCTTCGGTGGATAAGGCGATTCCCGGGGGCAGGGGGTTAGGGCGGTGATTCGGGCGGTGCCGCGGTGATTTGGGTTTTGGATGGGGGCATATCCGTTGCTGCGGTAACGGCCACCTATGGTTCCGCTCTTACAGCGGGTCACTTTTGGCAAACGCCCCAAAAGTAACCAAAAGGTCTTTGCCCCACCACTCGGCGCCTCGCCTAGGCTCGGCATGCCCGCACTCCGGCCCGGTTCCGCGGGCCGCCGCGACGGGCCATCCATGGCCCGGCGCGGCTAAACCGGCATCCTTGCCGGTTTACCCGCTCCACCGTGCCTGCTTGCGGCCATCGTGGTTGACGGGGCCCGCAGATCAAAATCAAAAGCAAGAGCACGGCGGCCTGAAAGCCGACCTGAGTGTTAAAAGCCAAATCAAAAACCAGAGCGAAAGCAGAGCTGCTTTTTGTAGGAGCTGGCTTGCCGGCGATGCAGACACCTCGGTGCATCAGGTACACCCAGTTGATGCCATCGCCGGCAAGCCAGCTCCTACAGTGGACCGTGCCCGCTTTAGATTTTGATTTTGCTTTTAACACTCAAGCCGGCCGGTAGGCCGCTGTGCTCTTGCTTTTGATCTTGATCTTAGGCGCCCCGTTAAACCACGCTGGCCGAACGCAGGCTTTGGAGCGTGGGTAACCCGGCAGGACGCCGGGTTAGCCGTCCTGGGCCAAGGATGGCCCATGACGGCGGCCCACGGTCCAAAGCCGGAGTGAGGGCACACCGAGCCTAGGCGAGGTGCCGAGTGGTGGGGCAAGAGCGTTTTGCTTACTTTTGCGCTGTTCAAAAGTGAGCCGCTGTAAGAGCGGAACCAATCGAAGCCGTAACCGAAGGAATGGATATGTACTCAACCAAACGAAGCCCAAAAGCATGAGCCTCCTGCCCTACGCCTGGGCCAAATCCCAACGCATCCTCCTCCACCCGGGAACCCAGGGCCCGACGCTGACCATCTGCCCCTCGACCCCCGGCTGGTCCATCAGCGAAGTCCACCGCCAGTTCGGCCAAACCCACCTGATCCAGGTGCGCGACGACGAACTCGACGGCCTCCTGGCCACTGCCTACGCCGACACCGGCAGCGCCGCCGCCGTCGTGGGCGCCGCCGAAAACGAAGTCGACCTCGACCGCCTCATGCAAGACATCCCCGAAATCACCGACCTGCTCGACACCCAGGACGGCGCCCCGGTGATCCGCATGATCAACGCCTTGCTCACCCAGGCCGCCCGCGACGAAGCCAGCGACATCCACATCGAACCCTACGAAACCCACTCCGTGGTGCGCTACCGCGTCGACGGCACCCTGCGTGACGTGGTGTCCCCGCGCAAGGCCCTGCACGGCGCCCTGGTCTCACGCATCAAGATCATGGCCCAACTCGATATCGCCGAAAAACGCCTGCCCCAGGACGGCCGCATCGCCCTGCGCGTGGCCGGTCGCCCCATCGATATCCGCGTCTCCACCGTGCCCACCGGCCATGGCGAGCGCGTAGTGATGCGCCTGCTGGACAAACAAGCCGGCCGCCTGCAGCTGGAAACCCTCGGCATGGACCCTGCCGTCCTGGCCAAACTCGACACCCTGATCCGCCAACCCCACGGCATCGTGCTGGTCACCGGCCCCACCGGCAGCGGCAAGACCACCAGCCTCTACGCCGCCCTGGCCCGGCTGGATGCGAGCACCAGCAATATCCTGACCGTCGAAGACCCGGTGGAATACGACCTGCCGGGCATCAGCCAGATCCAGGTCAACGCCAAGATCGACATGACCTTCGCCCTGGCCCTGCGGGCAATCCTGCGCCAGGATCCGGACATCATCATGATCGGCGAAATCCGCGACCTGGAGACCGCACAAATTGCCGTCCAGGCCTCACTCACGGGCCACCTGGTGCTCGCCACCCTGCACACCAACGACGCCGTCTCGGCGGTCAACCGCTTGATCGACATGGGCGTCGAACCGTTCCTGCTGGCCTCGTCACTGCTCGGCGTATTGGCCCAGCGCCTGGTGCGTCGGCTGTGCCCGCACTGCAAGCAGGAAGACCCGGCCGCGCCCGGCACCTGGCGGCCTGTCGGGTGCGCGCAGTGCAACCAGATCGGTTACAGCGGGCGTACCGGTATCCATGAATTGTTCTGCATCGACGACGAGCTGCGCGGGCTGATCCACCAGGGCGCCGGCGAGCAGGCGTTGAAAGCCGCCGCACGCCGCGCCGGCATGTTCAGCATGCGTGAGGATGGCGAACGCTGGGTACGCAGCGGCGCCACTGCCCCCGAAGAAATCCTGCGCGTAACACGGGACGCCTGATGAACCGATACCGCTACGAAGCCGCCGACGCCACCGGCAAGCTGGAGTCCGGGCACCTTGAGGCAGACAGCCAGAGCGGCGCCTTTGCCAACCTGCGCAGCCGGGGCCTGACGGCCTTGCAGGTGCAGATCGAGAACAACAACCCGCAAGCCGGCGGCAGCAGCCGGTTCGGTGCCAAGCTCTCGGACAATGACCTGGCCTGGGCCACGCGCCAGCTGGCGAGCCTGCTCGGTGCGAGCTTGCCACTGGAGGCCGCGTTGAGCGCCACGGTGGAGCAAGCCGAGAAAAACACATCGCCCAGACCTTGAGCGCGGTTCGCGCCGATGTGCGCAGCGGCATGCGCCTGGCTGATGCGTTGGCCGCGCGGCCTCGGGACTTTCCGTCGATCTATCGGGCGTTGATCGCGGCGGGGGAGGAGTCCGGCGACCTGGCCCAGGTCATGGAGCGCCTCGCCGACTACATCGAGGAACGCAATAACCTGCGGGGCAAGATCCTCACGGCGTTTATTTACCCGGGCGTGGTGGGGCTGGTGTCCATCGGCATCGTGATTTTCCTGCTCAGCTACGTGGTGCCGCAGGTGGTCAGTGCGTTTTCCCAGGCCCGCCAGGACCTGCCGGGGCTGACGTTGGCGATGCTCAACGCCAGTGATTTTATCCGCGCCTGGGGCTGGCTGTGTTTTGCCGGGATCGTGGGTGGTTTCTGGAGCTGGCGCCTGTACCTGCGCAACCCGGTGGCGCGGTTGAACTGGCACAGCCGGGTGCTGCGCCTGCCGCTGATCGGGCGCTTTGTGCTGGGGCTCAACACCGCGCGTTTTGCCTCGACCCTGGCGATTCTCGGCGGGGCAGGTGTGCCGTTGCTGCGGGCGCTGGAAGCCGCGCGCCAGACCCTGTCCAACGACCGCCTGAGCCAGTGCGTCAGCGACGCCACCGCCAAGGTGCGCGAGGGCGTCAATCTGGCGCCGGCGCTGGCGGTGGAAAAGGTCTTTCCGCCGGTGCTGATCCACCTGATCGCCAGCGGCGAAAAAACCGGCTCCCTGCCGCCGATGCTCGAGCGTGCGGCGCAAACCCTGTCCCGGGATATCGAACGTCGGGCGATGGGCATGACGGCGTTGCTTGAACCCTTGATGATCGTGGTGATGGGCGCCGTTGTGTTGGTCATCGTCATGGCGGTACTGCTGCCGATCATCGAAATCAACCAACTGGTGACCTAGTCGCTGGCGAAACGCGGTCAAAAATGTGGGAGCTGGCTTGCCTGAGATAGCGGTGTGTCAGTCGCCCAGGATGCAAGCTGACCCGCCGTCATCGCAGGCAAGCCAGCTCCCACATTTTAACTGCGTTTCTTCAAGACTATTTTCGCGCGCCTGACACGCGGGTCCCAAACTCGGGTTCCTCATTCTGTCATCTGCCCAACCCCGCAACACGGCCTGTGCCGCCTCCAGCCCGGCACTCGAAATCCGCGCTGAAACCCCGCTGTCATCTCACCTCCAAACCGTCCAAAAGCATGACCAAAACACCCGAGAATCTTTTTAAAAATCAAGCCGTTCCTCCCGAGGTTTTTTCCTTTAGCTGTCATCGGATGCTGCGAGATTTCATACCCATGGCCTCACCCCTCGCTACCCCCGAACCACAGCCCGGGACCGAAGCCATAGCGTCATCTACCCCAACGTACAAACACGACGAAAGGAGCTTCTTCATGTTTAAGCGCAACGTTCTCGCGGTATCCATGACCCTCGCTGCACTGTGCTCGGCCCAGGCTGCCATGGCAGACATCAACGGCGGCGGCGCCACCCTGCCACAACCGCTGTACCAGACCTCCGGCGTATTGACTGCCGGTTTCGCCCCGTACATCGGTGTGGGCAGCGGCAAAGGCAAACTGGCGTTCCTGAACAACGACTACAGCCAGTTCGGGACCGGCACCAAGAACGTGCACTGGGCGGGCAGCGACTCCAAGCTGACCTCGACTGAACTGTCCACCTACGCCTCCACCAAACAAGCGGCCTGGGGCAAGCTGATTCAAGTGCCTTCGGTAGCCACTTCGGTTGCCATTCCATTCAACAAGGCCGGTACCAACGCGGTTGACCTGAGCGTTGATCAACTGTGCGGCGTGTTCTCGGGCCGTATCACCACCTGGGACCAACTCCCGGCTACCGGTCGCACCGGTAACATCGTGGTGGTTTACCGTAACGAAGCCAGTGGCACCACCGAGCTGTTCACCCGTTTCCTGGCAGCCAAGTGCGTCAATGAGTCCAAGAAGTTTGTGGTCACCACCAACTTTGCAGACAGCTTCGGCGTGCCGGCTGGTGCCGTGCCTGCCGTTACCAGCCAAGGCGTGATGGACGCGCTGAACGCCGGTGATGGTCGCATCACTTACATGAGCCCGGACTATGCCGCTCCTACCTTGGCTGGCCTGGATGACGCCACCAAAGTGGCCAAGGTCGCCGGTGTTTCTCCAGCCCCTGACAACGTTTCCGCTGCCATTGCTGCTGTGCCAGTACCGGCGGCTGCCAACGTCGCCCTGCAGAACGCCTGGGTACCAGTATTTGCTGCTGCTGCCGACGCCAATGACCCAAGCGTCGTGCCTTACCCAAGCACCGGCTATCCAATCCTGGGCTTCACCAACCTGATCTTCAGCCAGTGCTACGCCGACGCCACCCAAACCTCGCAAGTGCGTGCGTTCTTCACCCGTCACTACGGTGCCAGCGCCCTCAACACCAACGACAACGCCATCAAGGCCAACCGCTTTGTGCCGCTGCCAACTGCCTGGAAAGCCGCGATCACCAGCAACTTCGTCACCGCAGCCAGCGCGCTGAGCATCGGCAAGTCTGATGTCTGCAACGCCATCGGTCGTCCGCTGTAAACCACGCTTTTACCGACCGGCAACACCCGATCAGCAACGGCCTGTGCCGTTGCTGATTTTTTGCGTTGGCGGCCGGGCTAGCAGCCTTACATGAACTTTCCATGACAGAAGTTCAGTCCCGCCCCTCGCCAACCGCCTAACTCCCATACGTGACGCACATCGCCAGTTCCCCATGGGCAATAACAAAGAAGGAAGCTTCCTGATGGTCCGCTGCAAACCACCGGTCAACCTGAATGCCCAAGGCCCTGGCGGCCAGACGATCCTGCGCCTCAAGCCACTGGCCCAAGCGATTGCCTTGTTCATGGTGGCAGGCAGCGCCCACGCGGCGACAGCGTTCAGCTCCGGCTGGTTTGCCGACAAGGGTGCCGCCCAGGCGGCGACTGCGGCCCGCCTCAACGGGGCGCAGGTGCCGGGAATTCCGTCGTTGAATCAGCAGGCGCGGGCGAACCAGCAGCTGTCACGTTCCATCAGCACGCTCAACAACAGTGTTGCGGCGATTGCGGCCCAGCAGGCGGCACAAGCGGCAGGCCGGCAAGCGGCGCTCGGCCAGGTCTCGACGATTCCTGACGGCCTCGGCAAGGGCGGCTTGCAGGTGGACAACAGCCTGACCCAGGGCTGGACCAACGCCAAGGGCCCGACCCAAAGCCAGTCCGGTGGCAAGACCACCGTCAGCATCGAGCAGACCGCCGACAAGGCGATCCTCAACTGGGAAACCTTCAACGTCGGGCGCAACACCACGGTCGATTTCCAGCAGCAGTCGAATTGGGCGGTGCTCAACCGCGTCAATGATCCCAACGCGCGCCCCAGCGAAATCCAGGGCCAGATCAACGCCCCCGGCACCGTGATGATCATGAACCGTAACGGGGTGATCTTCAGCGGCAGCAGCCAGGTCAATGTGCGCAACCTGGTGGCGGCGGCTGCCACCATCAGCGATGACCAATTCACCCAGCGCGGGATTTATGTGGATGCCAACGGCACCCAGCCGACTTTCACCGACGCGGCGGGCAAGGTCGAGGTGCAGCGCGGCGCGTTGATCCAGACTCACAACCCGGCCACCTCCACCGACGCCGGTGGCTATGCCTTGCTGCTGGGCTCGGAAGTCGAGAACGCCGGCAGCATCATCACCGCCAAGGGCCAGGCCACCCTGGCCGCCGGCGACAGTTTTTATATCCGCAAGGGCGTCGGCACCACCGGCAACGACCGCTCCACCACCCGTGGCAATGAAGTGGCCACCCGCCTCAAGGCCAGCAGCACGTCGGGCAAGGTCAGCAACAACGGCCTGATCATGGCGTCGACCGGCGACATCACCCTCACCGGGCACCAGGTGCAGCAGAACGGCGTGGCCCTGGCCAGCACCTCGGTGGATACCCGCGGCACGATTCACTTGCTCAACGCCTCCAGCGATGCCAACGGCAGCGTGACCCTGGGCGAGGGCAGCACCACGGCGATCCTGCTGGACGCCAGTGGCAGCACCGCCCTCAACAGCCAGAAGGACAATGGCTTGAGCAAGCTCGACGGCCTGCCCGCCAACCTGATCACCGGCCAGTTCAACAACCTCAGTGCGGTGGCCGACCGCACCGACCAATCGCGGATCGAGATCGTCAGCGGCGGCACCGTGGACTTCCAGAAAGGCTCGATCACCCTGGCCACCGGCGGCCAAGTGGCCGTCAGCGCCAGCCAACGCAGCCTGGTACGCGACGGCGCGATGATTGATGTGTCTGGCGCGATTGGCGTCAAGGTGGCGATGGAAGCCAACAACATCAAGATCAACGTGCAGGGCAACGAGCAGCGCGATGCGCCGGTCAACCGTGACGGCGGGCAATTGATCAACAACGACGTATGGGTCGACCTGCGGGACCTGGTGTTCGTCCCGGCGGGCACCAACGGCTATGCGACGGACCGCTGGTACACCGCTGGCGGGCTGCTGGAAGTCGGCGGTTACCTGGGCACCCAGGGCCACTCGATCGGCGAGTGGATGGCCCAGGGCGGCACCGTGACGTTCACCGGCAAGGACGTGGTGACCCAGCAGGGGGCCCAGGTCAATCTGTCGGGCGGTACCGTCGATGTGCAGGCCGGCTACATCCGCCAGACTTGGCTCAAGGGGCCTGACGGCCAGCTCTATGAACTGTCGAAAGCCCCTGCGGACATCCTCTACGCGGGGATCTACAAAGGCTTTGAAGACACCAGCGCCCGCTGGGGCCGCAGTGATTTTTACTACAACCCGCTGGTGGCCCAGCAAAGCCGCTACGAGGCGGGCTACACCGTGGGCCGCGACGCCGGCAAGCTGGTGGTGGGCACCACCAACGCGGTGCTGGAAGGCCAGTTGATCAGCGATGTATTCCAGGGCGATCGCCAGACCCAGGCCCCCAATATCAACCTTGATGGTTATCAGCAGTCACAGCAGGCCATGGCCCAGCGGGCGCAGTTGATCATTGGCCAGTACACGCCGGTCTACAACAAGGCCACCGGCACCTTGCGCTACGCCTTGACCCCGACCATCGACCAGGTGCTGATCGAGAGCTCCACGCAAAAAATCGCCGACGGCCTGGACCTGGCCACCGCGCTGCCGACCGAGCGTCAGGGCAAACTGGTGCTCGACAGTGACCTGCTCAATGGTTACCGGTTGGGCGCGATCAAGGTCGGCGCCAAGCAGCAGATTGACGTCCATGGCGCACTCAAGGTGGCGGACGGCGGCGACATCACCCTGTTCGGCCCTGTGGTTTCAGTCAATGCCAACCTCACGGCCCACGGTGGCAGCATCAACGCGGGCAACCTGTTGAATCAGGTCGACCTCAATCGCTCCAATGTCGTCGGCGACGTGATTCTGCCGGGCACCGGGCGGCTCGATGTGGCCGCCGGGGTCAGGCTGGACAGTTCCGGGCGCTGGAATAATCTGGCGCTGGACCCATCGGCCACTGACGGGGTGGCGTATATCAACGGTGGCAAAGTGTCGTTGCGCAGCTCCGGGGACGTGAACCTCGCAGCGAGCAGCCGGGTGGACACGTCGTCCGGGGCAACCATCGGCCTGGATGGCAAAGTCCGGGGCGGCAAGGGCGGCGACGTGACCGTGGGCGCACTGGGGGCTTTGGACCTGGGCGCTGAGATTCGCGGCTATGGCGTCAGCGCAGGCGGCACCTTGACCTTGCAGGCCAATCAGGTGCAGATCGGCGAGAGCTCGCAGGCGCCGGACGCCAAGACCTTGCAGTTGGCCGGGGATTTTTTCAACAAGGGTTTTTCGGCCTATGACATTACCGGCAACGAAGGGTTGCTGGTCACCGATGGCACTCAGGTTGATGTGAGCGTGCCGGCCTACCGGCTCTCGGAGCAGGCCGCCACGACGCCGGGCGGCGGCGATGCGGCCAGCGTCATGGAACGCTGGACTCCGCCGCTGTACCAGGAAGACGCCAGCAAGGGCGTACTCACTCAACGGCGGGGCGCCAGCCTGACCCTTTCCGCCGGCCACCTGGAGTCGCCTGCCGCGCAATTGCCGACAACGGCGCTGGTGGTGGGCAAGGGTGCGGTGATCAGCGTCGACCCGGGCCAGGCAATCAATCTGCGCAGCATCGGCCAACTGACGGTCGACGGCACGCTCAATGCCTGGGGTGGCAGTGTCAACCTGAACGGCCTGACCACGCGGGCGTTCGAGCAAGCCAACGCGATCGGGCATGGCCGCTCCATCTGGCTGGGTGAAAACGCACTGATCGATGTCGCTACCCGGGCCGCGACCGCTGTGGACAATCGTGGCAGCCAATACGGGCTGGTCCGCGACGGCGGCAAGATCAGCATCGGTGGCGAGATCAACCTGAGCACCGGGACGGTCACTGCCAGTGACCTGTTTGTGGTGGTACGCGAGGGCGCCCGGCTGGACGCGTCGGGCACACAAGCGGTGTTGGATGTGCCGGGGCAGGGCGCAACCCGGGTGGCCAGCAATGGCGGCAGCATCAGCCTGGCGTCCAACAATGGCTTGTACCTGGACGGCAGTCTGGTAGCCCGGGCCGGCGGTGCCGGCGCAGCGGGCGGCAGCCTGAACGTGGCGCTGGACAGCCCGTATTACACCAAGGGCGATGTCACGGACCGGGTACTCAAGGTGCGCGAACTGGTGCTCGGCCAGACCCATCAGGCCCACCCACTTGCCGGCACCGCCGCCGACGCAGCAGACAGCCTGGAATATGGCCATGCTCGCCTGGGTGTAGACCAGGTCAGTGCGGGCGGTTTCGACAACCTGGCGTTGATGAACAACGGCCTGTTGAGTTTCGACGGCGATGTGTCCTTGGCCATGGGCCAGGGCCTGCGCCTGTACAGCGGTGCCTTCAACCTCAGTGAGGGCGCGGCGGCCAATGCTCGGGTGAATCTGTCGG
Source organism: Pseudomonas sp. TH34 (assembly GCF_016650865.1). NCBI lineage: Bacteria > Pseudomonadati > Pseudomonadota > Gammaproteobacteria > Pseudomonadales > Pseudomonadaceae > Pseudomonas > Pseudomonas sp. TH34. Next base: position 40,025 of record NZ_JAEKFB010000032.1, on the reverse strand, counting down.
CACCCTATCTGCTGCTGTCCGGCATGGATTCGCCGGCCCGGGAGTTCTACGTGAACCCGGTGTCGGTGTTGCCTTTACCATCGCTGCGCGCCACCGAGGCGCAGTTCAATGCCAGTGGCAGCTTGATCGATGTGCGCGGCAGCGTGTTGTTTGGCAGCAAGGGCAAACTGCGCCAGGCCGACGACAGCCTGGCGGGCCTTGAGCGTCGCGGCTTTGATCTGGTCAACCTGACCAGCCAGGGCGATCTGCGCTTCCTGGCGGGCGCCAACCCGGACGGCGTGGCCTTGAAGGTCAGCACCCAGTTATTGACCCAGGGCGATATGACCTTGCGCGCGGCGCAGTTGTACCCGGCCACGGAGGTCGGTGCGCGGGTCATCGCGGGCTACTTGAGCGAATTCAACAGCCTCAACATCACGTTCGACCCGCTGCGTACCCTGACCATTGGCCGTACCGGCAGCGCGGATGCCGCGGTGCCTTACTCGGCATTCGGGCGCCTGCAACTGGGCGCCGCGACGGTGCGGCAGGGCGGCGTGGTACGGGCGCCCCTGGGGTTGATCGATATCGGCACCATGGGCAGCAGCCAGGTGCAATTGTTGCCGGGCAGCGTGACGTCGGTGAGTGGCAAAGGCCTTGTGCTGCCGTATGGCGGCACCCTGGATGGGCAGGTCTACACGTACAACGGCAAGACCGTGACGTTTGTCGGTCAAGGCGGGCTGGTCAATCAGAACGCGGAACTCAGCGTCGGGGTGATGCTCGGCGGCCAGTCGGTGCAGGTGCAGCCTGAGGCTACCCTGGACCTGTCCGGCGGTGGCGAGTTGCTGGGGGCCGGGTTCGTCTCCGGGCGTGGCGGCTCTACGGATGCGCGCTACAGCCCGTTGGTGCAGTTCGGCGCCAATGGCGGTTTTGTGTTGCCAGGCCTGGGCACCAACCCGATTTACGCCATCGTGTCCGGCGTGCAGCCCGGCGCGGCGCCGGTGGCGCCGGAGAAGGGGGCGGTCGATCCGTTGGTGGGCCAGCAGGTCACCATCGGCGCCGGAGTGCCGGGGCTGCCGGCGGGCACTTATACCCTGATGCCGTCCACCTACGCCTTGTTGCCCGGTGCTTTCCGCGTCGAGATCAACGGCCTGGCCGGGCTCGGCAGTGATGCCGCCACCCAACGGATGCGCAATGGCTCCTGGTCCACCGCCGGGCGCTTGTCCATCGCCAACACCGGGATCAGCAACAGCGTCGCCAGCCAGTTGATTTTGACCTCGGCCGATACCTTGCGCCGCTATTCCCAATACAACGAAACCAGCTACGCACAGTTCGCAATCGCCGACGCCGCGAAACAGGGGGTGCCACGCCCGATGCTCGCCGTCGACGCCAAGACCCTGAAACTGGCCTTGCGGCCCGGGGGCGGCGCTGATGGGTTTTCGTTCCAGGGCATAGGCCGTTTTGAGGCGGCGGCGGGTGGCTACGGTGGCGCCGTGGCGGTGATTGATCCAAGCAAACGCGGTATTGAAGTCGTCGCGGCGGGCAGCTCCGCAACCGCCGGCTTTAGCGGTATTACCTTCAGCGACGACAGCCTCAACGCCCTCGGAGCCTCGCGCCTGATGGTGGGGGGCATGACGGCGGTGCAGTATGGCCAGTCCGGCAACTACATCGTTCTGGCAGGCGGTACCAATCAGGCCGACAGCGCAATCACGCTACGGGAAGGCGTGACGCTCGCCGCGCCGGAAGTTTTTCTGTTGAGCGACACGAAAGCGATCGTTCTGGAGCAAGGGGCATCGATCAACACCATCGGCCGTGGCCAGGCCAGCTACGATGCCCGCGATGGGTTTATCTACAAGGTCACCAATATGCTGGCGGTGTCCAACGGCTTGCTCAATGTCATTTCATCCGGTTCGGCGTTTCCCAGCGGCGGGATCAGGGTCGGGGTGTGTGACACGGTCGTGTGCAGCGGGCAAACCGGGCTGTACTCCGAAGGCAGTATCGTGGCGCTGACCAACAATACCTTCCAGCTCGGCGACCAGGTGCGCTACGGCACCCGCCACCTCAACCTGGGGGTCAACACCATTAACCTGGGCAGCGTGGACGCCCTGGCTGCTGCCGCTGCGGCCAATCAGTTGCCCGCCGGCCTGACACTCACCCAGGCGCTTCTTGATCGCCTGCTCAAGGGTGATACCCAGTTCGGTGCGCCGGCCCTGGAAACCCTGCAGCTCTCGGCGCGGGACACTTTCAACTTCTACGGCAGTACCTCCCTGGACACCTATGACCCACTGACGGGTAAATCGCGGCTGAGCAACCTGATGCTCTCCACCCCGGCGATCTATGGTGCCGGCGGCGCTGGTGACGTGGCCAGCATTCATACCGCCAACCTGATCTGGCAGGGCGCGACCACACCACCGGGTAGCGTGATAGGCGGCGGGGCGGGCACTGGCAGCGGGCGCCTGGATATCAACGCCGAGCGTATTGAGTTCGGCTACGGCGCCTTTGCCCAGACCAATACCGTGAGCAGTTTCGACCGCCTGGCTTTGGGCTTTGCCAGGGTGAACCTCAATGCCAGCGAGCGCATTACCGCCAACCACAAGGGCAGCCTCTCGGTGTATCAGAGCCAGGGCGCCTATGACCCGGTGAAGGGCTTCCAGTACAGCGGTGGCGACCTGAATATCATCACGCCCCTGATGACCGGCGAAGCCGGTTCGGTGAACCGCATCACCGCAGGTGGGGCGATTGATCTTGCAGCGTCCACGGGCGCACGGGGCAAGGCCAACGGCCAGGGCGCCGAACTGTCCCTGCAAGGCGACAGCATTCGCCTGGCCACGGCGGTGGTATTGCCCAGCGGCAAGGTCAGCCTGGGGGCCCGGGGCGATGTGGTGTTGACCGACGCGGCCATGGTCGACGTGGCCGGTCGCGCCATCGTGTTCAACGATGTGACCCAGTACGGCGCGGGCGGCACTGTGCTGCTGGACAGCGGCAGCGGCAATATCCTGCAGGCCGCCGGCTCGATCATCGACCTCTCCGCCAAAAACAACCAGGCCGGCAAACTGCGGGCGGTTGCGGTGGACGCGGCGGGCGGTATTGTCGACCTGCAAGGCACGATCCTCGCCGGCAGCAGTGGCTATTACGATGCGGGCGGGACCAGGATGCCTTATGAGGCCGGCACCGTGGAAATCCAGGCCCAGCGCCTGGGCAGCAGCGGCTCCCTGGACCAGCAGTTCGCCGACCTCAACCAGCGCCTGAATCAAGGCCAGGTGTTCGGCACACGCAGCTTCCAGCTCAAGCAGGGCGACTTGACCATCGGCAATGGCCTCAAGGCCGGCACCCTCAACGTCTCCGTGGACAATGGCAGCCTGCGGGTCACCGGCCTGGTGGACGCCAGTGGCGAGCGCGTCGGCAGCATCAACCTGGCCGGCAAGCACGGCCTGACCCTGGACGGCGGCGCGGTACTCGACGCCCATGGCAGCCAGCTGCGGGTGGACAGCTACGGCAAGATCATCGACTCGCCCAACCGGGCCATGGTGGTGCTCGGCTCCGGCACCGGCCAGTTGACCCTGGCCGATGGTGCACGCATCGACCTGCGTCACGGCACCGAGGTGGTCCAGGGCAATGACGGGCGCAACCGCGGCACCCTGGAACTGAATGCACCACGGCTGATCAACGCCGATGGCACCAGCAACGACATCAACATTGATGCCCATGGCCGCCTGACGATCCAGGGCGCGCGCTCGATCGCCCTCAACGGCATGATCAGCTACGACGATGCGCCACTCGTTACCGACCCGACGGCCAGCGGGCGGCCTTACCAGCAGATCGACCAGGCCTACCTGGATGGCAAGCATGTGCTGAGCACGGCTTTTATCAACGGTGCATTGCTCAACCAGAACCTGCTGCAAAACAAACTTGCCGGGCTTAACAACTCAACCTATGCCGATGCCTTCCACCTGCGGCCCGGGGTGGAAATCGTCAGCAAGACCCCGGACGGTGACCTGGTGGTGCAGGGCGATCTGGACCTGTCCGGCTATCGCTACGCCAGCCTCAACCCCAACAGCCAGAAAACCTCGGTGTATGGCTCCGGTGAGTCGGGCAGCCTGACCCTGCGCGCCGGTGGCGACCTGAACATCTACGGCAGCATCAACGATGGTTTTGCGCCGCCGCCACAGACCGTCGATGACAAGGGCTGGGTGTTGTTGCCGGGCATCGACTTTACCGGCGGCACGATCATCGTGCCGGGTAACGGCATCACCCTGGCGGACGGCACGACTTTCCCGGCTGGCACCGTGCTCAACTACGACCTGCCGATCAAGGCCGTGGGCGTGGCCGCCGGTACGCGCTTGCCGACCCGAGCGACGCTGAACCAGGACCTGACGCTGCCTGCCGGTACGGTGCTGGCCGCAGCAGTGTTCGACAGCGCCGGCAATGTGCTGTTTGCAGCCGGCACGTTATTGAGCCAGGCACACACCCTGGCGGCCGGTTCACAGCTGGACGCCGGCAGCCTGCTGACCCAAAACACCCAGCTCGGGGCGCTGATCTGGCCCAAAGGTGTGCCGTTGCCGACGAATTCTCAGGCGATCAACCCATCGTTCAACGTCGTGACGCTCAATGGCGACATGCCGCTGTCGCGCGGCGCGTTGATTCCTTCCGGCACCAACGTCAAGTTGCCGGGCGGGGCTGAGTCGGTGGCGTTGCGCCCGGAAGTGGCGGGGCGCCAGGGCAAGCTGTGGGCTCTCTCGCCGATGCTGGCCGAAGGTTCGCAATCCTGGTCGCTGCGGTTGGTGGCAGGTGCCGACACCGAGGCGGCCGACAGCCGTATCCTGCAAGCCCATCCGCGCAGCGGCGACCTGCGTTTGGCCGACAGCCACTACGGCATGTTTGCCAAGGAAATGCCCGCCAAGGGCAAGTTGACCTGGACCGCCTTTGCGGTGGAGGACTTTGCGGCCAACGGGGTGGTGGTCAAGGAAGGCGATCCGATCGACCAAAAGACCCTCGATGATTTCGGGCTGGGTTCGATTGATGATTTCTGTGCGGGCAATCCGGCGTACTGCGCAGTGAAAGTGGGCTATGTCTGGACCGAATTCGGCGCCAAGGACCTGGCGGACAACGGGATTATCGTCACCGTCGGAACGCCGATCGAGCAAAGCATCCTGGACCAGTTCGGTATCCCTTCCATCGATGAGTTCTGTGCAAGCTCGCCCGCCTACTGCCTGGCCCAGAGCGGCAAAGAGTATGCGGCGACCCCGTCCAGCAGCCGTTTCAGTGTGATTCGCACCGGTACGGGCGACCTCGAACTGCTGAGTGCCGGCAACTTGAGCATGGACTCCCTGTACGGGGTCTACACCGCCGGTACATCGTCCACCGCAACCGGTGCCGGTGACCCCTACAACCAGCCCAAGGCCCTGAACAGCGGCAAGACGGTGCTCAACGATACCAACAGTTATTTTGAACAGTTCGTCAATGGTTCATCTGACAGCCTGTACCGTGCCTGGTACCCGGAGGCGGGGGGAACCTGAGCGTGAACGTGGGGGGCAACCTGACGGGGAATATCCTGGGAAGCGTCTTCAACCCAAGTCGGCCCAACCCCTTGGATAACGGTATCGACTCCGCCGATGTGGCCAACTGGCTGTGGCGCCAGGGCAGCGGCACGGTGAACACCGGTGGGCAGGCGCAGCCGACGGCCTGGTGGATCAATTTCGGTAGCTATACCGCCAATGCCTCCAAGGCTGATGCGTTTGTCGGGTTTACCGGTTTCGGCACCCTCGGCGGCGGTGACGTGGACGTACAGGTAGGCGGTGATGCCGGTGTGCTTCGGCGCATGGACGGCAATCAAATGTCGGCCTCTGCCAACCCGCGCAGCCAAGGGCTGGTGCTGGCGGTTGGCAGTACCGGGCGGGTTGCCGGTGATGGCAGCCTGCAGTTGACGGGCGGTGGTGATTTACGGGTGCGTATCGGTGGCGCCCTGAACCCTGGCAGCGTGGTTGACGTAAACGATCAGAACGGCCAGTTGGTGAATATCCGGGGCAATGCCCAACTGCAAAGTGCAACCACGGGCCGGATCGACCTGACCTACGGCAGCAACAGCTCTGAGCAGAGCCCGGGCGAAACCCGCGCATTCGATCCGTTCCAGGCGACCCGTGGCCGGGCAGTGGGGGGCATCACCCTGGTACCGGGGGATGCCACATTCAACCTGACCACATTGGGTGACCTGGTGCTGCAGCAAGTGATTGACCCGGGCCGTGTCGTCCTGCTGAACAACTCATCGTTTACCCGTGGCGGGACGAGTGGGACCGGCGAAAGTTGGTTCTCATTGTGGACCGGGCACACGGCAATCAACCTGTTTTCGGCGGGGGGCAATTTGACGCCAGCTGTCTCCGCCGCAGCGTCCGACCTGGCAACTGTCTACCCATCGATCGTTCGAGCGACGGCGGCTGGCGGCAGTATTTATTACGGAAACGCCGTCCTGGGGTCCCAAGCCGATACGAGTCCGATAAATGCCTTGGTGCTCGCCCCAGGTGCCAGCAGCCAGTTGCAATTCCTGGCCCATAACTCGATTTATGCGGGCGGTATGTTTGTCACGCCTTCCGGGGCCGACCCCAGCATCATGGCCACACCTTGGCGGCCGGCGTTCGTCGGGACGATTGATGGTCAGGTGGTTGTCGATGGCAACAATCTGTCGGAAAACGGTAGCTCGCCGGGTTCCATTCCGCGGCCTTTGTTTGCCTTTGGCTCCGCCACGGCGTCGGCAGCCGCTTACGCGCCAACGGAACCGGCGCGGTTCTATGCCTTGACCGGCGACCTGGTGGGGGTCAGCAGCGGCCGGACCCTGACGTTCAATTCTTCTCCCTCGTTTTTGCATTCGGGGCAGACCTGGTACGAGGGTAACGGGCCGGTTTGGATGATGGCGGGGCGAGACATTGTCAGCAGTGGCAGTCGTTTTAATACGGCCCCTGGTGCGGTCAGCGAGCAGTCGACCGGTAACCTGTTTATCCACAACAACCCCGCTGACATCTCCATCGTCTCCGCCGGGCGCGACATTCTGTACAGCAACTTCCAGGTTGCCGGTCCCGGCCTGCTGGAAGTGACGGCGGGCGGCAATATCCTGATGTCCGGGCGTGATCCGGCGAAGGGTGGCGAAGTCAGCATCACCAGCCTTGGCCCGGTGGTCGCGGGCGACAACCGCCCTGGCGCAGGCATCGTCATGCAAGCTGGCGTCGGCCCCAACGGCCCGGATTACCGGCGCTTTGTCGAGGCCTACCTGGACCCGGTCAACCTCGTCCAGCCAGGCGAACCCCTGTCGATCCAGGGTGGCAAGGTTGCCAAGGCCTACGAAAACGAACTGGTCACCTGGCTCGCCGAGCGCTTCGGTTTCGTCGGCAGCAGCGAGCAGGCCCGTGCGGTTTACGCGGCACTGCCCGCCGAGCAGCAACGGGTGTTCGCCCGTGATGTGTACTTCGCTGAACTCAAGGCCGCCGGCCGTGAGTACAACGCGGTGGGCGGCGTGCGCCAGGGCAGTTATGTACGGGGGCGGGCGGCGATTGCCGCGCTGTTCCCGGACAAGGACGTGGCCGGCAACCCGATCACCTACAAGGGCGATATCACGCTGTTCGGCGGCTCCGGCGTGCACACCAATTTCGGTGGTTCGATCCAGATGCTGACCCCGGGCGGCGGGCAAACCTTCGGCATCGAAGGCGCGGCACCGCCGTCCACGGCGGGTGTGATCACCCAGGGCGCCGGCGATATCCAGCTGTATTCCATGGGCAGCATCCTGCTGGGCCAAAGCCGCATCATGACCACCTTCGGCGGCTCGATCATGGGCTGGTCCGGCGAGGGTGACATCAACGCCGGTCGCGGTTCCAAGACCACTGTGGTGTACACGCCGCCCAAGCGTGTCTATGACAACTGGGGCAACGTCACGCTGTCGCCAGCGGTGCCGAGCACCGGGGCGGGGATTGCGACGTTGAATCCGATTCCTGAAGTGCCGGCCGGCGACATCGACCTGATCGCCCCGCTGGGTACCATCGACGCGGGCGAGGCGGGGATTCGGGTCTCCGGCAACATCAACATCGCCGCGTTGCGGGTGGTGAACGCGGCGAACATCCAGACCCAGGGCAAGTCGTCCGGCGTGCCGGTGTCGGCAGCGGTGAATGCCGGGGCCATGACCTCGGCGAGCGCGGCCGGTGCAGCGGCGTCCCAGGCGGCGGAAGATGCCGCGCGCAGCCAGCAAGCGGCGGCCAAACAGGGCCGGGCGTCGATTGTTACGGTGGAGGTGTTGAGCTTTGGCAGCGAGCCGGTGGAGCGCAAGTCGGAGGACGGCCAGAAGACCTCGGGCTACAACCCCAACAGCCCGGTGCAGGTGCTCGGTGCCGGGCCATTGAGTGACCAGGCACGGGCGCGGTTAACGGATGAGGAGCGTCAGCAGATCAGTTTGTAGTGTTAGAAAAGGACCTCTCGTTGTATTTGGGGCGATCATTGATCGCCCCTTTTTTTCGTCTGGATCACGGTTGATCCTTGAGGGTCTGGAAGGCTTTCACGCGCTTGACCAGGCTGTTCTTGCTGGCCGAGTCGGCGCTGTTGAACAGGAACGAAAAGTCCGAAGCCAGGGTGGAGCTGCCGGCGATGGTCGCGTACTGATGACAGGCATTGCAGTTATCGCCCTGGACGTAGGTCTCCAGGGTGGTGTTGGCCACCGGTACGTTGCCCTGGCTGATAAACGGCCCGTAGGATAGCGGCACTTGCGCACTGACACCCGGTTCCGGCTGGGTGGGCGGGTTGGGGGTGAGGGTCCAGAGTACGTTGATCAGTTTGTAGTACTGGAACACCGACTTGCCCTGGCTCTGCTGGGCGAAGTTGGCCTGCACCGCGCCGTTAAGCGCCTGCAGTTCAGTGGGCAGCGGATGTTCCCGGGTGGTCTGCACGGGTTGGTCCCGTGGAAACGGCTCGGTGCAGTCGCGGTCGGGATGGTGCTGTTTGCACTGGATACGCGCCACGTTCGGCGTGCATTCGGGGCCGGTGCCGCAGTTCGGGTTGTTGAAGGCAAAGCTGTCGGGCGGCGTCTGTTGTGGCGGCACCTGGTTGGGTTCCGGCACGTTGTCCACCTGCTCGAAGGTGGTCCAGATGAAGTTGGGCGAGGCTTGGGTCTTGTTGATGATATGCAGGCCCACCAGGCCCACCACTTGTTGGGTGCACTGCAAGGTGGCCGGGTTTTTGAGCCAGGCGACGGTGGTCAGGTAACGCCCGTAGAGCTCGGGTTTGCCGGTAAGGATCCGCCACGCCGCCTTGACCTCCAGGGCTCCCAGTTGCTCCTGCGGCACCGGGTTGGGCGGCAGCGAGCGCATGGGTTCACCGATGGGCAGAGACAGCCCGCCCGGGTTCTGGTTGTCGAGGTTCTGCGCGACTTTCAGCTGGTTGGCTGCGTCGTACAGCCCTTTGCTGACGATGTAGTCGAACTCGGCCTTGCCCACCTTGCGTTCAAAAAACACCAGGTTCTGCGACTGGTCCGTCAGCCAGCCGCCGGAGGCTTCCATGATCGGGTCTGGAATCGAGGCGAGGGTGCCGCTGGACAGGTGAAACCCATGCCGCGCGTTGATCGCGCTTTCGGAGGTGGCGGTCATGAACTTGCGCGCCCCCACCGACATCGCCCTGAGGCTGCCCTGGGTGCTGCAATTGGACGGCACCAGGGTTTGCACGCCCCAGCCGGTGGGCGCGGGCGCGCCGGGCAGGAAGATATCGTTGGCATCCTTGTAGCTGGCCCACACGGGCGCCACGCTCATCGGCTGCCCGGAGGCAGTCGGTACACCGAATTGCGCCAATGTACTGTTCATGTCCGGCTCACCCGCGAGGGCGGGCGTGGCTGGCCAACCGGGATTCACCGGCCAGTTCAGGGCAATGAACAACTGCCAGCCAAAGCAATTCATAAAGCTCTGGCCGGTGGCGTTGAAGTTGTTGATCGGCAGGAACCCGCCGCTTTTCGGATTGAACACCAACTGTTGCTGCACGCAAGCGTCGGCGTCGGACGTTGGGGATGCGTAGGCGGCCTGCATGGCGAACAGGCTCAGCACCACACTGGTCAGCAGCGATAAAACACTTAAGCGTAACCTGGACATCATCGCGCTCCTTGCAAGCAGGTAAAGCCGCACCCTGGGTGGATGCGGCTGATGGGCCGTATCAGTCAGGCGCCAGGCACCAGCGCCAATCCGGATTCCCATGGGTGTTCCGTCGCGCTGGGGTTATCGGCTTCGCCCGGGTTGAGCGCGCGCACCGTCACCAGCCCCGGAGCGGCAGTGGGGCTTACGGTGATGGTCAGCAAGTAGCCCTGGGTGCCGCCGGAGTTGGTTTGCCCGGGGATGGCGGAGGCATCCGGCAGGAACTGGGTGACCTGCGCCGTCACGCCGGGATTGGAAAATTGCACCCGCGCCGTCTCGGCGGTGGTCTTGAGATCGGCGCCTTGCACCACCAGGGCGAACTGTCCGCTGGTGCCGGGTGCCAGCCAGGCCGGCAGGTCGGTAGGCGACTGCCCGTAGAACAGATCCAGGGGCAGCAGTTGCACCGGCCAGGGTTGCACGCCGTTGACCCGATCCTTCACGCAGGGGCAGGAATCCGGCGTCGGGCTGATGGGCGTGGTTGTCACACTCAGGCCCACCAGCAACTGCTGGGCAATCACCCACACATAGTCGATCGGCTGGCCACTGATGGTGATGTCGTTGATCGAAAACCCGGCGCTGACCGGCACTTCAAACACCGCTTGCAGGATCTGGTCGGAGCCGTTGGAGGCGGACTTGGCGGTGCCACGGGTGATTTTCCAGTACTGGCTGACGTCCTGGCCTTGAGGGCCTTTCCACGCCGAGAAATCGGTGGGTTGTTGCAGGTAAAGGCCGATGGGATTGGTCAGGGACAGCCGGTTATTCACCGCCACGCTGTTGGCCGAGAAACCGATATGCGGGTCGGAGTTGCGGTAGTTCTGCCCGTATTGCGCGCAGCAGATCAATGCCTGGGAATTCTGGCTGCTGGCCAGTGGACGCAGGATGGTCGCCGCGGCGGCCAGGTACACCTCGGCGCTCAGGGTGTTGGGGCCGGAGGTCAGGTGCATCGCCCCGCCGTATTGGCCGGGTACGCAGGCGGTGCCGGCGTTCCATTTGTTGACCGTGTCGTAGGCCGGTTGGCCGGTGGTAGGGTCGATGACCGGATCGCCCGCTTTGCCGGTCGGACAGTCGGCGGTGTAGCGCAAGTACAGGTCTTCGAGCTGCACCTGCGGGTCGATGTAGTCGCGGTACAGGCCCAGCACTGCATTTGGATCAATGCGCCACATGGCCAGGAAATACGCCGGGTTTTCGCAGGTGAAGGTGATCTTGCGCATGTTGCCGTCGGCATCGCGCACGATGGACCACTCGCAGTATTCGTCAAGCCAGCCACGGGGCCCCGAGGGCGAGAAATCCTTGTACTTGCCTTGCCAGTCGATGGTCGGGCAGCGGGTGACGGGCAGTTGCAGCAGGGTGCCTTGCTTGTTCGGGTCGTAGAGCATGTACAGGGTGTTGTTGATCGTAATCTGGCCGTTGTCGGTCAGCTCCATCACCTGTTGCATGGACATGGCCTTGCCGCCCAATTGCGGAATCACCGCCGTGCCGTTGTTGTAGAAGAACGTCCACAGCCGATTGGGGAAGGGCGCCCAGGTAATCGCCGGCGGTGTGGTGGGGCCGTAGCCTTCCACCAGCGGGTTGTAATAGCCCGAGCGCGGCGCGTCATTGAGGCCCGACCACGGGTTGCCGATGATTGCGGACTGGGTCCAGCCGGTGAGGTCATTGTTCCAGTCGGTTTCAAACTGCGGCAGCTGGTTTTCCAGGCCCAGCTTGTTGTAGTCCTTGGGGGCTTGCCCGGCGGGGGAGGTGAATTGTTTGAAGGGTGTGCTCATGGCGATTCTCCAGGTGTCGTGTGGGTGGAAGCAGAGCAGCAACCGGCACTGGGGGCAGGGCCGGTGATGGCCTGGCGCGGGTCGTCCCACACCAGTTGGGCGATAAAGCCTGGCAGCGGCGCGTACTCTTGCGGCGTCAACACCCGGGCACTATCGAGATGGGTCACCACCACGGATAACTGCGTGGCGTCAGTGGGGCGAAGGTTCAGCGCGCTGGCATTACGCGCGGCATTCAGCGCGCGGGACACGCCGTGGGTGATGCAGCGGCCCTTGTCATCCACCAGGCCCATGCCGATGCGACTGAAACGCCCGACATAGTGCGGATTGTCGGCACTCACCTGCTGCGGCGTGGCGTCGGGCTGGTTGAGGAATACGTCGATCAGGTAGGTGTCGTGGGTGCAGCGCACATGGTCGAACACCACCCACGGCCCGAGCCCGGCCGCGTTGCCGGTGGCCGAGGCGGGTGCCGAACTGTGTTGGCAGCACGCCTTTGCAGCCGCTTTGGTCTCGCCAAACTGTGGGGCGACGGGCGTGCCGTAGTCGTAGCCGATATGGCGGCTGTCCTGGGCCATGTCACCAAGGGTGGTATAGCGCCAGGCATCGGCGCTGGTGAAGGTCACGGTGCTGGCCTCACTCCCGGCGAACGGCTGGAGCAGGCATTGGGTGGTGTACTGCGCCGCCGGATTGGCCCGGATCCAGACCTCCAGCATCCGGTCGATATTGGCGTGGTAGGAGCTGAACACCGGGTCGAATGCGGTGTAGGCGTTGTCGGCCATGTCACCGCCGATCCAGCCGTGATAGTTGTCGTGGGGTTGCTCGTAGAGCCCGTCGAAATTCAGGGCACGGTTGGGGTACAGGTCATCTTTTTGCGGCGGGTCAAACACCGGAATATTCGCCCATGGATAACCCGGTACGCCTTGGGGCTGGCTGAACGAGGTGAACTTCAGTGCATCGACCACCTGCTGCTGGAAAATCCGGCTCATGGCATACAACTCGGTGCGTTCCCGCCGGAACGGCTCGCCGTGGGTATAAAACAGCGAGTTGCGTTGCACGAAGCGGCAGTCCACGCCGTTGACATCACCCCTGGCACACACCTTCGAGCTACCGTCCTTGGCCGCCGCATAGCGCAGCGGGTTAGGCCGGACCTCACCGGTGTGCGGGTGCACGTAGGTTTCATCGAGAAACGCCTGGGGCAAACCGGCCTGGGGGCTGCCGTCGACACTGGCGTCTGCGGCCATCCAGTCCCAATAGGGAATCGGGCAGTCGATCAGTGCTTCGAGGTACAGCAGATAGGCCCGGTGCCACAGGGCAAACGCTTCCTGGTAATGCAGGCACCAGTTGGTATGGATATACGCGTAGCGCTGCCAGGGCGAACCGCTGTCGGGGTCGCTTACCTGCATCACGTCATCCAGGCGCGAGCGGTACAGGTTCAGTTGTTCCTGTGTCAGGGCGCGAATGTCCTGACGCACCCGTTTGACCGGGTGGGGCAGGTCGGGAGGGGGAATGCGCTCGGCGATGTCGAACGGTGAACTGGGGGTCAGGCGCCAGCCTTGGTTGACCCACAGCCTGAAGGTTTCCAGGGCATCGATGGGCCAGAACTGTTGCTGGTCGAGGGTCAGCGGCATGCTGCGGGAGGCCAGGTGCTGGTAGATGGTTTCGGACCAGGTCTTGACCGAGGCGGGGTCTTCGAGGAACACGAAGTAGGCGTTCATGCAGCCCACCCAGGAGGCGGCGACGGCGGCGCGTTGGGCGGGCGGTATCCAGTAGGGGGCGCTGAAGAGGCCGTGGATGTCGGTGGCCCATGTCGGTTTCGCGACTATCATAAGATCCCTCTCATGCCGCCCCAGTGCCTGATTTGGCTGGGCTGCTAAGCTGGATTGATGTTAGTGCGCCACCGCGCAGGATTTCTGCAAATTGGTGGGTGTTTACGGTGGATTCATTGCAGTTTTTTCAAGGAAGATATGGAAAAAATGACAGATGCCATGGATTTGAAGATTCTGGGGAAGTTGCAAAGGGATTGCAGTCAGAGTCTGGAGTTGTTGAGTGACAGTGTCGGGCTGTCTTCGACCAGTTGTTACCGGCGTATCAGGCGATTGGAGAGTGTCGGGATTATCAAGGCGAAGGTGGCGGTGCTGGATGAGCGCAAGCTTGGGATTCAGGTCACGGCGTTCTTCCTGATTAAGCTTGATAGGGACAGTAATGATATCGACCGCAAGATGCAGCATATCCTGGCGAGTCATCCGGAGATTCAGGACTGTTATTTGCTGACCGGGGAGTTTGATTTTGTGATGGTGGCGAAGTTTCGGGATGCCACTGAGTACACTGATTATATCTATCGGTTTTTAGACATTTATCGGGATATTCCGATTCGTACTTATTCGTCTACTTTGGTGGTCAGGACGGTTAAGAAGTCTTATGAGTTGCCGTTGCCGGGGTCTTTGGTTTGAGTACATATCCGTTTCTTCGGTAACGGCCGCTTATGGTTCCGCTCTTACAGCGGGTCACTTTTGGCAAACGCCCCAAAAGTAACCAAAAGGTCTTTGCCCCACCACTCGGTGCCTCGCCCAGGCTCGGCATGCCCGCACTCCGGCCCGGCTCCGCGGGTCGCCGCGATGGGCCATCCCTGGCCCAGCGCGGCTAAACCGGCGTCCTGCCGGTTTACCCGCTCCACCGTGCCTACTTGCGGCCATCGTGGTTAACGGGGCGCCGCAGATCAAAATCAAAAGCCAGATCAAAAGCAAGGGCACAGCGGCCTACCGGCCGGCTTGAGTGTTAAAAGCAAAGGCAAGATCCAGAGCGAAAGCCAAATCTGAAGCTGATGCAGCTCTGCTTTTCTGTGGGAGCTGGCTTGCCTGCGATGCAGACACCTCGGTGTATCAGGTACACCCAGTTGATGCTATCGCAGGCAAGCCAGCTCCCACATTTGACCGTGCCCGCTTTTGATTTGGCTTTTGCTTTTGCTCTTCAACACTCAAGCCGGCCGGTAGGCCGCTGTGCTCTTGATCTGCTTTTGATCTTGATCTTAGGCGCCCCGTTAAACCACGCTGGCCGAACGCAGGCTTTGGAGCGTGGGTAACCCGGCAGGACGCCGGGTTAGCCGCGCTGGGCCAAGGATGGCCCATCGCGGCGGCCCACGGTCCAAAGCCGGAGTGAGGGCACACCGAGCCTGGGCGAGGTGCCGAGTGGTGGGGCAAGAGCGTTTTGCTTACTTTTGCGCTTTTCAAAAGTGAGCCGCTGTAAGAGCGGAACCATAAGCGGCCGTTACCTAAATAATGGATATACACACCCCACCCCCGCCAAAAAAGAAGCTTTTATGACAAAAGTTCGGTAGCCCCCGGTGCCCCCAGTCTTGGCTATGTAACGCGCTCGACACCGCCAAACAGGCGATGACAGAAGCGCAAGCAGGATGCCAGGAGTGGGGCGAATGGGAACTATGGAACGTTACTCGAAAGTCGGCATGCAGGAGCTCGACCAGCGCCTGTCAAAGATCGTCGAAGCCGCGCGCAAAAAACCGGTCTCGGTCTACCGCTATGGCGCACCGTGGGTATGGATCGTCTCCCAGGACGACTGGCAAGGCGCCCTCAAGGAAGTCTCCAGCTACATCCCCGCAGGCCATTCACTGGTCCTGCTACGTCCGCAGATCGACGAAATCCTCGACCACCACCGCGACCTGCTCCAGCCCGAACCCGGCACCCAGATCGCCCCGCAAACCATCTTGCAGATCCTGCTGCTGCAACTCCTGTACGCGGTCCCCAACGAACAGCAACTGCATGAACAACTCAACTACAACCTGCTGTTCCGCTGGTTCGTCGGCCTCGACCTCAATCAGAAAGTCTGGAGCATCAACCTCCTGCAACGCGACATCGCCACGTTCCTGAATAACCCGCAGGCGGTGCAGTTGATCCAGAAAATCATCGGTGAAGTGTTCTGTGGCGCCTTGCTGCACATGCCGGAGTTCTCCCTGAACTTCGCCCTGCTGCACACCTGGCTCGCCCGGCACGGCAACACCTCGATATCCAGCAATTGAACAGGCCAAACGCCGGGCAAACGGCGACGGCAATCATTCTTAGTAGACCAGGGGGCGGTGTGGAGCATCTGTTCAAATCAACGCTGGCGCTGTGCTGGCTGACGCTGGGTGCACTGGCGCAACCGGCGCAGGCCGAAGGCGAGCCTCCGGCACGGCTGGTGGACGTCAACGAGTACTTCGTGCGCGGCAACACCGTGCTCGATGCCCGCGCCATCGAAGAGGCGGTGTACCCGTTCCTCGGCCCGCAAAAGACCCTCGCCGATATCGAAGGCGCCCGGGATGCCTTGCAGAAGATCTATCAGGAACGCGGCTACCAGTCGGTGTTCGTCGAACTGCCGGAGCAGAAGGTCGATGACGGTATCGTCTACCTGCAAGTCAGCGAAACCAAGGTCGGCCGCGTCCGCGTGGTCGGCGCCAAGCACTATTCGCCGGTAGAAATCCGCGACGAAGTGCCGGGCCTGAAGGAGGGCGCCGTCCCGGATTTCACCCGCGTGCAAACCCAACTGGCCGGCCTCAATCGCAGCGCCGGGCGGCAGGTCACGCCGCTGGTCCGCGAAGGCCAGCGCCCCGGCACCATGGACGTCGACCTGCAGGTGGAAGACCAGAATCCCTGGCACGCCAGCCTTGGCCTGAACAACGACTACAGCGCCGACACCAAGGAACTGCGCAGCGTTGCCACCCTGGGTTACGACAACCTCTGGCAACTGGGCCACAGCATTTCCCTGACCTACTTCACCGCGCCCCAGGACAGCGACAACGCCAAGGTCTGGTCGGGCGCCTACACCGCGCCGCTGACTGATCGCTGGAGCCTGCAGTTCTCCGGTTATCAGTCCGACAGCAACATCGCCACCATCGGCGGCAGCAACGTGTTGGGCAAGGGCCATTCCTACGGCGTGTCGGCGATCTACAGCCTGCCGGCCAGTGGCAATTGGGCCAATTCGTTCTCCGTCGGGGTCGACTTCAAGGACTTCAAGGAGCAGATGAAGTTTGGCGGCAGCACGGACGATATCCCGCTGAAGTACGCACCGCTGACCTTCGGCTACAACGGCTACCGCTACACCGAGCAGTCGCAATTGGGGCTGGGCTTGAGCCTGGTGGTGGGTACACGCGCGTTCTTCGGCTACGGGAGCGACGCCGAGGAGTTCCAGTACAAGCGCGACAAGGCCAGCCCGAGTTTTGCGGTGCTCAAGGGCGACCTGAATTACACCTACACCTTCGGCAACGACTGGCAATCGGCGTCCAAGGCCGGCTTCCAGTTGGCCTCGGGGCCGCTGGTGTCCAACGAGCAATATTCCGCCGGTGGCGCCACGTCGGTACGCGGTTATCTCGCCGCCGAGCGCACCGGCGATGAAGGCTACCTGCTCTCCCAGGAGCTGCGTACGCCTTCGCTGGCCAAGTTCCTCGGCAGTTACGTGCAGGAGTGGCGCTTCTACGCGTTTGCCGAAGGCGCGCGCCTGCGCCTGCATGACCCGCTGCCCGAGCAGGAAGACGAATACAGCCTGGCCAGTGTCGGCCTCGGCACCCGCGCCAGTTTGAGCAAGTGGTTGTCCGGCAGCCTGGATTGGGGCTACCCGCTGCTCGACGGCCCAAACACCCAGAAACAGGACTCGCGACTGCACTTCAGTGTGCAGGCGACTTTCTGACCCCTTTTTTCGGAGACTCCTGACATGCAACGCCTATTTCTGAGCCTGTTGATCTGCCTGGGCTTCGCGCTTCCGGCCACCGCCCACGCCTGGTGGCAGGACGATTGGCACTACCGTAAACAGATCACAGTGGACACCACCTCCCAGGGCGCAGCCATCAGCCAGGCCCTGGGCCGTACCGCGTTGCTGGTGCGCCTGCACACCGGCAACTTCACCTTTGACGGGGTCAAGGACGACGGCGCCGACCTGCGCTTTGTCAGCGCCGATGACAAGACCGTGTTCAACCACCAGATCGAAAGTTTCGACCCGCTGATGGGCATGGCGCTGATCTGGGTCGATGTGCCCAAGGTCGAAGGCGGCCAGCGCCAGGACCTGTGGATGTACTACGGCAACCAGAAGGCTCCGGCCACTGCCAACGGCCAACTGACTTTCGACCCGAACTACACCGCGCTCTACCACTTCGACGGCGCCAACGGCACGCCGCCCCGGGACACCACGGCCTATGGCAACACCGCCGTGAACGCCACCGGTGCGAGCATCGACGGGGTGATCGGTCGTGCGTTGCAGTTCAGTGGCCAGCCGTTGCTGTTGCCGGCCAGCCCGTCGCTGCAACACGTCGCGGGCGGTGCGTTTACCTTCAGTGCCTGGCTGCGCCTGGACCAGGCCGGCGGCGAGCAACTGGTCATGGCCCGTCGCGAGGGCGCTCACAGCCTGTTGCTGGGCTTGAACCAGGGCATGCCGTTTATTGAAATCGACGGCCAGCGCGCCGTCTCGACCCAGCCGCTGAACCCGGGCCAATGGCAGCACCTGGCGTTCACCGCCGAGGGCGACAAGGTCTCGCTGTACGTCAACGGCCGTGAGACGGCGACCCTCGCAGTGGCGATGCCGGCGTTCAATTCGCAACTGGTGATCGGTGCCGATTTGCCGGAAGCCACCGGCGGTCACCTGCCGTTTACCGGAGCCATGGACGAGCTGCGCCTGTCCAAGGTCGCGCGCCCGGCAGCGCTGTTGCTGGCCGATGCCACCGCCCAGGGCGCCGAGTCGAAACTGGTGACTTATGGCGTGGATGAAGAACAGTCGGGCTTCGGTTTCGGCAGCCTGGGTTTCCTGCTCAAGGCGGTGCCGGTGGACGCCTGGGTGATCATCCTGGTGCTGGTGGGGATGATGTTCCAGTCGTGGTTCATCATGATTCGCAAGAACCGCCAGGTCAGCCGCGTGAGTGCCGCCAACGATCTCTTCCGCGAGGAGTTCGCGCAGATCGGTACGCGCCTGGAGATGTACTACGACGACGCGTTGCTGGCTGAGCGCCTGACCCATTCCTCGCTGTGGCGCCTGTACCGGGTCGCGGTCAAGGAAATTCGCACCCGCCGGGCCCAGGGCGCCGACACCTCGTCGGTCTCGGCAGCCACCATCGAAGCCATCCGCTGCTCCATGGACGGCGTGCGCACCCGGGAAAACCAGCAACTCGGCGCCAAGTTGTCGACCCTGTCCAACGCCATCGCCGGTGGCCCGTATATCGGCCTGCTCGGCACCGTGCTGGGGATCATGGTGGTGTTCCTCGGCACGGCGATGGCCGGTGACGTGAACATTAACGCCATCGCTCCGGGCATGGCGGCGGCCCTGCTGGCCACGGCCATGGGCCTGTTTGTCGCGATCCCGGCGCTGTTTGGCTACAACCGCCTGATTACCCGCAACAAGGAAGTCAGCGCCGACATGCGTGTGTTCGTCGACGAGTTCATCACCCGCCTGGCGGAGATGCACGGCGAGAGCCAGCACAGTGAAGCGGCGCACCGTCGCGACCACCACGCCCACGTCCCGGCCTGAGGAGAATCAGCATGGCTTCCGTGAATGCCTCCCACGACGATGACGATGACGCACCCGTCGACAGCATCAACATCACGCCCCTGGTGGACGTGCTGATGGTGGTGTTGGTGATGTTTATCCTCACTGCCACCGCCCAGGTCTCGGGGATCCAGATCCACCTGCCCAAGGCCAGTGCTTCGGTGTCGCTGTCCGAGGCCAAGACCAAGGCGATCTCGGTGAACGATGGCGGCCAGGTGTTTCTCGACGCTTACCCGGTGACCTTGCCGGAGCTGGAGGAACGCCTGCGCATCGAGAAAGCGCTGAACCCGGACTTCCCGGTAATCGTGCGCGGCGACGCCATGGTGCAGTACCAGAAGGTCATCGAAGTGCTCGACTTGCTGCGTCGCCTGGAGCTGTCCCAGGTCGGGCTGGTCACCGGCAAACCGAGCCAGGGCTGAGCCATGACCGCACAGATGCCGATCACGCCGACGCCGCTGAAGAACAAGCCGCCGTTACGCCCGCTGAAGTGGGGCATTGGCCTGCTGCTGGGGGCCGTGGCTGCCTGGTTTCTCTGGCAATGGGCCAATGACATGAGTGGCGTGCGCCGTGAAGCGCCCAAGGTGCCGACGATTATTCCGCTGCCGCCACCGCCACCACCGCCGCCGGAAAAACCCAAGGAACCGGAGCCCGAGGTGCAGGAGAAAGTCCCCGAGCCGGAGCCCACGCCAACCCCGGATGAGGTCAAGCCCGAGGAAGAAGCACCGCCTTCACCGGCGGACGACCTGGCCAACCCGATGCAGATCGACGGCGACGCGCAGTCCGGCAATGACGGTTTCAACATCGGTGCCGGCAAGGGCGGCGGCATGGCCGGTTCTGGCGGTGGCGGCCTGGGGACCGGGACGTTCAAGCAGTACCTGGCCGGGGTGTTCCAGCGCCTGCTGCGGGAAGACCCGGAGTTGCGCAAGAAGGCCTACACGGTGCAGGCCGACCTGTGGCTGAGCGCAGACGGCGAGGTGACCCGCGTGGAGCTGGCCAAGTCCAGCGGCGACACCGAGACCGACGCTCAGGTGTTGGCCGCATTGCGCGCCACACCGCGCCTGAAGGAACGCGCACCCGCGTCATTGACCCTGCCGGTACGCCTGTCCCTCAAGGGCCGGCGCCCGGATTGATCGAACCCTTTTTTGCAGTTTTCTACAGGAGTTGTGTGCAGATGATTTCCCACGTGAATCGATTGACCCTGGCGGTCGGCATGGTCATCGCGACCCTGGTCGGCCAGGCGACGGCAGCCACGGCCGCGCCTTCGGAAAACGCCACGATCAACCTGATCCGCCTGCTGGTGCAGCAAGGTGTGCTCAAGCAGGAACAGGCCGACGGGCTGATCGCCCAGGCTGAAAAAGAAGCCCAGCAGGCACGCCAGGCCAGCACCGCCACAGCAGTAGCGGCAGGTCCAACTGCGGCCCCCGGCGATGTGCGGGTGCAGTACGTGCCGGCAGCGGTGCGCGACCAGATTCGCGACCAGGTCAAGGCCGAGGTCATGGCCACCGCCAAGCAGGAAAACTGGGCCCAGCCCAACACCTTTCCGGACTGGGTCTCGCGCATCAGCTTCGACGGCGACATTCGCCTGCGGGATGAGTCGCGCTATTTCTCGGGCAACAACAGCAACGAAATCGTCGACTACGCCAAGCTCAATCAAAACGGGCCCTACGACGTCAACAAGAACACCAACACCCAACTGCCGCCGTTGCTCAACACCCGCGAAGACCGCGAAAACCTGTTCCGCCTGCGCGCCCGCCTGGGCATGAAGGCCGTGATCTCGCCCGAATGGACCGCCGGGATTCGCCTTGGCACCGGCAACGACAACAACCCGGTGTCCACCACCCAAACGTTGGGCGGCGGCTTTGGCAAGAAAGACATCTGGCTCGACCAGGGTTACCTCACCTGGAAAACCACCGACTACATGACCCTGACCGCCGGGCGCTTCGCCAACCCGTTTTATTCCACCGACATGATGTATTCCGGCGACCTCAACTTCGACGGTGTGGCGGCGATCTTCAACCACAAGCTCAACAGCGACTGGGGCCTGTTCGGCACCCTCGGCGCATTCCCGGTGGAGTACAGCCCCGACACGGCCACCACCAACGGTTTCGACAAGGACGAGAGTGAAAACAAATGGATGTTCGGCGGGCAGATCGGCGCCGACTGGAAGATCAACCGCAGCAACAGCCTGAAAGGCTCGATGGCCTACTACCACTTCGGTGACATTCAGGGCGAACGCTCCAGCCCTTGCTCGCCGTGGGCCGGCCAGCCGGCGTGCGACACCGACGGCACGCGCCTGGCCTTCATGCAGAAGGGCAACAGCGTATTCCTGCTGCGGGACATCGCCCCCAACCCGGCGACACCGGGCCTGACCCCGCAACCGCAATTCGTCGGCCTGGCGTCCAAGTTCAATGTGCTGGACCTGAACCTGGCGTGGGACAGCGAGCTGCCGGAAGACCTCAAGCTGCGCAGCCAGACCAACTTCATTCACAACCTGGCCTACGACAAGGGCGAGATGCTCAAGCGCAGCGAAGGCCAGATCGTCAACAACCTCAACAGCGACGGCCAGTTTGAAAGCGGCGGCAACGCATTGCTGGTGCAGTTCACCCTCGGCAGTGCGCTGGAGATGCGCAGGAAGGGCGACTGGAACGTGCTGGCCGGCTACAAATACATCCAGCCGGATGCCTTGCCGGACGGCTTCAACGACTCCTCCTTCCACCTCGGCGGCACCAACGCCAAGGGCTATTTCATCGGTGCCAACTACGGCCTCGACAAGAACATCTACGCCAGCGCCCGTTGGCTCAGTGCCTCCGAAGTGTATGGCGCGCCGTTTGAAGTGGATGTCATGCAACTGGAACTCAACACGCGCTTCTGATGCGCCGGAGAAAGCTCATGAACACGCGAATTTGCGGCCTGCTTTTGCTGCTCGTCACCACCGGCGCTTCGGCTGAAGGCATGGAGGAGCGCCTGCGCACCCAACTGCGCAGCACTACCCAGCAGTTGCAGGCGCTGCAAAGCGAGCAGGCCCAGGCCAGTGCCGCGCGTATCGCCGCCGAAACCCAGGCCAAGCAGGCTCAGGCGCAGATCAAGCAACTGACCGCCGAGCTGGAAAAGTCCCGGGGCGTGGCTGAGCAACTGGTCGGCCAGCAACAGAACCTGCACAGCCAGGCCCAGGCTCAGGTTGCCGCCAGCAATGAACAGGTGGGCAAGTTCAAGAAAGCCTATGAAGATTTGCTGGTGATCGCCCGGGGCAAAGAAACCGAGCGGGCGCGCTTGCAGGCGCAACTTACGGAACGTGACACACAAGTGCAGCAATGTTCAGCCAAGAATCAACAGATGTACGGCGTGGCCCAGCAATTGCTGACGGCCTACGAAAAAATCGACGTGGCCGACGTGATGAGCATCCGCCAACCGTTCGCCAGCAGCACCCGGGTCAAGTTCGAGGAACTCGCCCAGGGTTTTGGTGATGGTCTATACCTTAATCGGTTCGATGCTCCACAGACCGTCACTAATCATTGATCAACAAGGAAGAGACCACTATGAGCGACGTACAACTGATCACCAGCGTGACCCCGCATGCCTTGACCGAGCTGCTGCAGGAAGCCGGCTACCGGGTCAACCACACCGAGCAGAACGGTATCGTGCAATTGCTCAGCGCCAGCCAGGGCATTGGCTTTGCCGTGCGTTTCGGCAACCCGGCGGCAGAGCAGGGCAGCTATGTGGACTTCACCTACAGCTGCGCGCTGCGGGTGCAGGGCGAGTTGCCCGAGGGTTTGGCCCAGGTCTGGAACGCTTCCCGGCGTTTTGCCCGCTTGTCGTTGCAGGGTGAGTTCCTGCTGATGGAGATGGACGTGGTGGCCGCCGGCGTGGGCGCCCCGTACCTGCGCAACCAGCTGGAACTGTGGGACCGGCTGCTGCAGGAATTCATCGTCTACCTGCGTGAATACAGCCAGCAAGCCGCACAGCTTCAGGCCCAGGCCCAGGCCGCCCCCACGCCTGCCGTCGATGCCCGTGAAGAGGCGCCTGCCCTGTGAAGAAACCAACCCTGGTGGTCGGCGCCGGCGCCCTGGTGGTGCTGGCGGTCGCGGTGGGGTTGAGCCTGCGACCGGGCAGTGACCCGGTTGCAGCCCAGCAGCCGGCGCCGGTGGCCGTGAAGGACGGGCCGGCGGTGGCGCGCCTGGGCAACCAACAGATCGACCTCACCGAGCTCAAGTCGGTGCTGGCTGCCTTGCCGGTTGAAACCCGCGAGCAACTGCGTGGCAACCGTGGCGCCCTGGAAACCTGGCTGCGTTCACGCCTGGCGCAAAAGGCCGTGCTTGAACAGGCCGATGCCCAGGGCTGGCGCCAGCGCCCGGAAGTGGAGCAGCAAACCCGCGCCGCCGCCGAACAGATCGTGTTTCGCGACTACATGCTGTCGGTCAGCCAGGTGCCGGCGGATTACCCCAGCGCCGCCGAATTGCAGCAAGCCTATGACAGCGGCAAGGCGCAATGGGTGACACCGCCGTTGTACCAGGTAAGCCAGATTTTCCTGGCCGTGACCGACCCCCAAGCCGTCGACACCGTACGCCGTCAAGCGCAGGAATTAAGCCGCAAGGCGCAAGCCTCGCCAGGCGAGTTTGCCGCGTTGGCCAGCCAATATTCCCAGGACCCCGACAGCGCCCGGCGCGGTGGCGATTCCGGGATGCAGCCATTGCAGCAACTGGTGCCCGAAATGCGCAGTGTGGTGGCGCGACTCAAGACGGGCGCGGTGTCCGAGCCGGTACAAAGTGCTGCGGGTTTTCACGTGCTCAAGCTCACCGGGCAACAACCGGCGCGCACCGCCACGCTGGATGAACTGCGGGGCCGCCTGACGGAGGCCCTGCGTACGCAACGCCAGGAGCAAATCGCCAAGGCCTACCTGGAAGGCATGCTGAATACCGCCACCTTGAGCATCGACGGTGCCGAGCTGAACAAGGTGCTCGAGTAAAAAACGTCTCACTGCATTGGATGCACAGTACCCACAAGACAGGGAGTCTCCCATGGTATTTCTTGACCCGGCTGTACCCCACGGCACCACGCCCTATCGCGGGCTGACAGAGTCCCGCGAGGCCTGGCTGGCCGTGGCGGCCACCATCGAACCCGAGGTGGCGCAATATTTCCTGATCAGCGCGCGCTGTGGGTGTTTCATGCAGGCGGCTCGCAGCCTCAATATCAAGGCCACGCAATTGCGCAAGCGCCTGGCGCAACTGGAAGAGCAGCTCCGGCGTTCGCTGTTCAGCTATCAGGGCAATGTCCTGACCCTGAGTCGTGAAGGGCAGCAGCTGCAGGCGCAACTGATTGCCCTGTCCCATGAGCGACGCTTGCCGGTACTGGAGCAACCGTTGATTCGCCTGGCGGTTGCCGAGTCGATCCTGCATGACATTCTGGGGCGCGACCTGATTGCGCTGCTGCGGCGCAATGCGAGTGTGCGGTTGGAGATTATTTCCATCGACAGCGAGTTGGGGTTGCAGGCGTTGGATGCGGATGTGGTGGTGTGGTTGTCGGGGATGGATTCGCCGGGGGCCGGGCCGAGCTTTGCCATTGATGCGCCTGAGGTGTTGGCGCGGCTGGATTATTCGCCGCATATTGCCAAGCGGTATTCGCGGTTGGCGGTGCGGCCCGACAGCATTGAAGATCTCGCGGATTACATGCTGGTGCAGTGGCAGCCGGACCGGCAGGTGGAAGCGTTGCGGCCCTGGAACAGTCTGGTGGAGCAGCGGTTGGCGGGGGTGGTGCAGGTGCAGGCGTATCCGTTGATGCTGGAGATGATTCGGTGCAGTGCGTGTATTGGGTTGTTGCCGCGGTATATGAGTTGTTTTGATCGTGGGTTGACGGCGTTGGATGGGGTGTTTCTGGAGGGGATGCAGCGGCAGGTTTGGATGGGGGTGAGTGCTCAGGTGCGGCATCCGCAGGAGGTGGGGTGGGTGGTGGAGATGATTCGGAATACGTTTCTTGAGCGGGGGAGTGGTTTGATTGATTGAGTACATATCCGTTTCTTCGGTAACGGCTGCTTATGGTTTCGCTCTTACAGCGACTCACTTTGGAAAAGCCCCAAAGTAAGCAAAGGGCTCTGCCCCGCCTGTCGGCGCCTCGCTGGGGCTCGGCGTTCCCTCACTCCGGCATTGCTCCGCGGGCCGCCGCGACGGGCCATCCATGGCCCGGCGCGGCTAAACCGGCGTCCTGCCGGTTTACCCGCTCCGCAATACCTGCGTTCGGCCTCGGGCTTATTGGGGCAGTCAGATCAAGATCAAAAGCAAGAGCACAGCGGCCTACCGGCCGGCTTGAGTGTTGAAAGCAAAGGCAAGATCCAGAGCGAAAGCCAAATCTGAAGCGGATGCAGCTCTGCTTTTCTGTGGGAGCTGGCTTGCCTGCGATGCAGACAACTCGGTGCATCAGGTACACCCAGTTGATGCCATCGCAGGCAAGCCAGCTCCCACATTTGACCATGCCCGCTTTAGCTTTTGATTTTGCTGTTGCTCTAAAACACTCAAGCCGGCCGGGAGGCCGCTGTGCCCTTGATCTGCTTTTGATCTTGATCTT
Source organism: Pseudomonas sp. TH34 (assembly GCF_016650865.1). NCBI lineage: Bacteria > Pseudomonadati > Pseudomonadota > Gammaproteobacteria > Pseudomonadales > Pseudomonadaceae > Pseudomonas > Pseudomonas sp. TH34. The sequence goes on along the minus strand of NZ_JAEKFB010000032.1, from coordinate 14,077 downwards.
AGGCGCCCCGTTAAACCACGCTGGCCGAACGCAGGCTTTGGAGCGTGGGTAACCCGGCAGGACGCCGGGTTAGCCGCGCTGGGCCATGGATGGCCCATCGCGGCGGCCCACGGTCCAAAGCCGGAGTGAGGGCACACCGAGCCTAGGCGAGGTGCCGAGTGGTGGGGCAAGAGCGTTTTGCTTACTTTTGCGCTTTTCAAAAGTGAGCCGCTGTAAGAGCGGAACCATAAGCGGCCGTTACCTAAATAACGGATATTCACCCCCCACCGGCCGTAACAAACCGCCGCGCCAAAAACCCATACAACAGATACCCAAACGCCAACACCAGCGTCGCACCAAACACCGCCTCCTCACCACACGCATAAATCGCATACAGCGAATACCCCACGGCAATCAGCAACACCGTGGTATTGCGTGCATAAATCGAGGCCGCCACCCGCGCTTTGTGCATCATCACCAGCAGCCCAGTCAGCGCAGTGACGTAAGGAATCAAATTAGTCACCACCGCCAGGTTCACCAACTTGCCAAACTGCGCACTGGCCGTGGGCGAGACGGTCGACAAGGCAATCAGGCTCTGCAACGCCGCGCAGGCAATCAGCCCCCACACGGGTGCCTGGGCACGGCTCACCCGGCTGAAGAACCGCGGAAACAGACGCTGGTCCGCCGACATCTTGGCCGTTTGCGCCAAGGTGAATTGCCAGCCCAACAGCGAACCCATGCACGCCACCACCGCCAGCGCCATGATGATATCGCCCACCAGCGGCGTGAAAATCTGCGCATACACCAGGGCAAACGGCGCAGAAGACTCGGCCAGTTCAGCATTGGGCACGATGCCCTGAATCACCGTGGTCGACAGCACATACACCAGCGCCGCGCCGAGGGTGCCCAACAGGCAGGCCAGCGGCACGGTACGCTTGGGATCTTCCACCGCGTCATAGCCCTGGGCCGCGGACTCCATGCCGAGGAACGCCCAGAGGGTCAGCGGAATACTCGCGCCAATCGCATCCCACAGTTGAAGTTGGTTGGGGTTCCAGGCGTCGCTGAACACCTCGGCTTTGAAATAGAACCAGCCGAACACGCTCAAGCCCGCCACGGGAATGATCACGCCCCATACGGTGACCACGCCGATCCGGCCAGTCAGGCGCGGGCCGCCGAAGTTGGCAATGGTGGTCAGCCAGATCAGCGCAAGGGTGCCGATAAACAACGGGATCGGCCCGCTGCCCAGCCACGGGATGAAGGACGATAGATAGCCCACCGCCGAAATCGCAATCGCCACATTGGCAATGATCAGCGACAGGAAATACAGAAACGAACAGAGGAAGAACCCGGACTTGCCGTGGGCCTCTTCGGTGTAGGCCGACATGCCGCCCGTGCGGGTACAGAACAGGCCGCACTGGGCAAAGCAGTACGCAATGGCCATCGAGCCCACGGCGGTGATCAGCCACGACAGCAGCGAGATCGCGCCCAACTGCGCCATGCTGGCGGGCAGCATGATGATGCCCGAGCCCATCATGTTGATCGCCACCAGGGTGGTCAGGCCCATCAGGCTCATCTTTTTGCTTGGCTCGGCCATCGGCAACTCCTTGTCGTGGGGCGTGCGAAGGCAGGCTAGCATGTTGTGGTCACTGCGCCTTCGGGCCTCGGTTTTCTCCCAGGATTCGCGCCGCGTCCCGAGCCGGTGGCAGGCCGAACACTCGGGCGTAATCCCGGCTGAACTGGGTGGCGCTTTCATAGCCGACTTCGAAGGCGGCGCTGGTGACGTTTTTGGCGCTGGCTACCATCAGTGTGCGGGCCTGCAGCAAGCGCACGCGTTTTTGATACTGCAACGGGCTCAGGTTGGTGACGGCCTTGAAGTGGCGGTGGAAGGCTGACACGCTCATCGCGGCTTTCTGCGCCAGGGCTTCTACCCGGATCGGTTCGGCGAAGTCCCGGCGAATCCACTGGATGGCCTGGCTCACCCGAGCCATGGCGGTGTCCGGCGCGGCGATTTCACGCAGCATCCAGCCGTGGGGGCCTTGCAGTACACGGTAGAGAATCTCGCGCTCGTAAACCGGCGCGAGGGCGGCGATCGCCTCGGGGTTGCCCATCAGCCGCAGCATGCGCAGCCAGGCGTCCATCAACTCCGGAGTGACGGCGGCCACGGAAAAGCCGGCATTGTGGTCGTAGCGCCCGGCAGGTTCGGGCAAGTCGCTCAGCAGCGTCGCGAGTACCGTCGGGTCCAGTGTCAGGCTGACCGCCAGGTAGGGTTCACCGGTCGCCGCCGGGTGCACAGTGCCCACCGCGGGCAGCTCGATGGACATCACGAAATACGTCGCCGGGTCGTACCGCAGGGTGCGGTCGCCCACGGTCATGGATTTGCTGCCCTGCAGGATCAGGTTGATCATCGGGTCATACACGGCGGCCAGCATATGCTCGGGAATCGCGCCCTGGACCATGGCCACCCGCGGTATACCCGTTTCAGTGCGGCGGTTTTCGGTCTTGGCGGCCAAGGCACGCAGTTCGATCAGTTGTGTGTTCATGCCGGGCATGCTGAGCGCCCAGGTGGGCCCTGTGCAAGAAAAAAGCAGAAACAGGCAGGTTTCGAGCAGGAACCGCTGCGCCGGCGCAGGCGCGCAGGCCTACTGTGGTGACTCATTTGAGCAAGCAGTGGAGCCACACATGGGCGTTATCCTCATCACCGGCGGCAGCCGTGGCATTGGTGCCAGCACTGCAGAGTTGTGTGCCCGGCAAGGCATGGGCGTGATCCTGACCTACAACAGCCATCCAGAGGCCGCACACGCCGTAGTGCAGAAGATTGAGGTTGCAGGCGGCAAGGCGGTCGCGCTGCCATTGGACGTGGCTGACGTGAGTTCCTTTGACGGTTTTGGCGAGGCGGTAAAACGGGCGTTGTCGGCGACCTGGGGCGTAAGTGGCTTGAGTGGGCTGGTGAATAACGCCGGCTATGGCCTGTTCAACCCCCTGGAGTCGGTCACCGAGGCCCAGTTCGACGGCCTGCTGAATGTGCACCTCAAAGGCCCTTTTTTCCTGACTCAAACGTTATTGCCGTTGCTGCAAGCACAGGCCTGCATCGTCAACCTCACCAGTGCCACGACTCGCGTGGCCACCGCCGGAGTTGCGCCTTATGCAGCCTTCAAGGGCGCGCTGGATGTACTGACCCGTTACATGGCCAAGGAGTTTGGCGAGCGGCAGATCCGTGCGAATGCCGTCTCCCCGGGAGCCATCCGCACCGAACTGGGCGGCGGGCTCAATGATGAATTCGAGGCGCTGCTGGCTTCCCAAACGGCCCTCGGCCGAGTGGGCGAACCCGAGGATGTGGCGCGCGTGATCGCCATGTTGCTGTCGGAGGAAGGCCGTTGGGTCAATGCCCAGACGATCGAGGTCGCGGGTGGCTACATCATCTGAAGGGCGAGGCGACAGCATGCTGGATCATATCTTTTTGTCGGTCAGCGACATTCAACGCTCTATCGATTTCTACCAGGCGGCACTGACAACGCTGGGCATCACCACGCGCCACGACTACGACGGCAAGGACGGCCCGCCGGGCCATCCGGACCTCAAGGGTTTCGGCGCCAATGGGCGGATCTTCTTCTGGCTGCGCGAGGGCGTGGTTGAGGGCAGGGCGGTGCATGTGGGGTTTGTCGCCAGCAGCAGGGCAGAGGTCGATGGGGCTTACCTGGCGGCAATCAATGCCGGCGCTATTGACAACGGCGCACCGGGTGCACGTTTGCACTATGACCCGAACTACTACGCCGCCAACGTCCTGGACCCCGACGGCTACAGCCTGGAATTTGTCTACAAGAACTGGCAGCACGCTCAGCGATAGCCACCGAAAAGGGTGACGATCAGCCCGCTGCCTGCGGCTGCATCCGCCACTCACCTTCCACATCCTTGACCAACCCACTGGCCAGGAACAGCGGCGCCACGCGCTTGTGCAGCTGTGGCTCGACAAATTCTTTCACCGTGTCCAGGGCCAGCGCGCCACTCAGCGGCAGCTCGGCCTTGGTGTAGGACAGCCAGGCCTTTTTCAGCATCAGCAGCACGTCGCTGCCGGCGGTGGAGGCAAAGCGGCGGTGGGTCTTTTTACCGTCGAAGTCGAAGGTGTGCTGGAACTCGTAACCGGCCTCGCTGCCTTCGCTGGCGACGCAGCGGATGCAAGTGCAGGGGCCATCGCCGAAGGCGCTGCGCAAGTAGTTGTTGAAGTCCACCACGGGCTTGAGTGACAGGCGCTTGTCCACCTCGAACAGGTCCCCGGTCATTTTTTCGTCAGTGTTCAAGGTCGATTTCCTCGCAGCGGTTTTTTCAAGGGCGGCACGATACCAGCCGAAGGCCGTGGGCGGGTAATTTTTGGTCGCTTCAGTGGGGACGTCCATTCGCCAATGCCCTTGTTACAGTTTCCTTAAATCATCCCCAAGGAAACCGACATGAGCAGCAAACCCACGGTCTACAACCACGGCGTTTCATGGGAAGAGGGTAACAGCGTCAGCCAGGGCTACCGCGTGAACGGTACGATTTACATTGCCGGGCAGTTTTCTCACACCTTGGAAGGTGAGTTCGTTGACGGTGATGCCGCCGTCCAGACGCGTCAAACCCTGGAGAACCTGGACCATGTGCTGGCCGGCTTTGGCGTCGATCGTTCGAACATTGCTGCGGTGGATTTCTTTCTGGTGCACGCCAAGCGCGATTTTGAAGCGGTGGTCAATGTGTGGAAGGCGTATATCGGCGAGCATCGCCCGGCGGCGACCCTGGTCGGTGTGAATTACCTGGCGTCAGATGCGCAGATCGTCGAGATCAAGGTGATTGCCCACGCGGCTTGATCAGCCCGCCAGTTCATCCACCATCAGGTCGATAAAGCGCCGTACCCGTGGCTCCAGAAAGCGTTTGCTCGGGTACATCGCCAGAATCTCCACATCGCCTGCGTCCAGGCCGGGCAGCACCTGCACGAGGCGCCCGGCAGCCAGGTCTTCGGCCACTACGAAATCGGGCAGCAAGGCGATGCCCAGCCCGGACACGGCGGCGTCGCGCAGTGCTTCGCCGCTGTCCAGGCGCAGGCGGCTGCGCCCATAAGCCTTGGCCCAGGTGCCGTCCGCCTCACGAAAACGCCAGCTTTGCTTGCGCGTGCGGCTGCTGAAATACAGGCAGTTGTGGTGGGCGAGGGCGTCCATGTCTCGGGGGGCGCTGTGCTCAGCGAGATACTCGGGTGAGGCGCAGAGAAGCGCCTGGTAGCGGGCAACCACCCGGGACACCAACTGGCGGTCAGTGTTGGCGCCGCCGATGCGGATCGCCAGGTCGAAGCCGTCTTCGACAATATCGGCCATGCGGTCGGTGAAGCTGACCTCCACCTGCACCTCGGGCCAGGCTTGCAGGTATTTTTTCAACAACGGTAGAAGCACCTTGCGCCCGAAGGCGTCCGGCACCGTAAGCCTCAGCAGCCCACGCGGTACGCCGGTGGGCTGGCCGATGCTGCTTTGGGCGTTGTCCACCGCGGCGAGGATCTCCAGCCCCTGGTCATACAGCGCGCGGCCTTCGTCGGTGAGACTCAAGGTGCGGGTGGTGCGGTTCAGCAGGCGCACGCCAAGGCTGTCCTCCAGGCGCGCCACCGCCTTGCCGGCCGCCGAACGGGTCAGCCCCATGGCCTGGCCACCGGCGACGAAGCTGGCGCCATCGACCACCGCCATGAAGATCAGCATCTCGTTGAGGTTGGTGCGCAGCATTCAGTTGGCTCCGAGGCACATCATCAGGAACAGGCGCGCAATATAGCAGTGCCGGCTGGCAGTGTTTTTCGTATATCCATAGATCCCGATATTCTTTTTCGCACCGTACGTAGGTCGCTACGCTCGCATCCCTTCTCAACATCGCGGCAGCGTTCTCATGATAATAAAACGACCCACCCTGACGCTCCTGGCAGCAGCCAGCGTGCTCCTCAGCCTTGGTGCACACGCCGAAGGCAAAATCAGCATCGCCCAGCAATTCGGCATTGGCTACTTGATCCTCGATGTGGTGCGCGACCAGAACCTGATCGAGAAGCACGGCAAGGAGCAGGGCCTGGACATCAAGGTGGAGTGGAACAGCATCTCCGGCGCCACGGCGATGAACGAGTCGCTGCTGGCCGGCGCGCTGGACGTGGTCTCGGCGGGTGTACCGCCGATGCTGACGCTGTGGGACCGCACCAAGGGCAAGCAGAACGTCAAGGCCATCGCCTCGCTGGGGTCGATGCCCAACTACCTGCTGACCAATAACCCGGACGTGAAGACCCTCAAGGACTTCAGCGAAAAAGACCGCATCGCCGTGCCGGCGGCGGGCGTGGGTTTCCAGTCGCGCACCTTGCAGATTGAAACGGCCAAGCAGTTCGGTGATGCCAACTACAAGAAGTTCGATGACATCTCCATCAGCCTGGCGCATCCGGATGCCACCGCGGCGTTGATTGCCGGCGGCTCAGAGATCAACGCGCACTTTTCCAGCCCGCCGTTCCAGTACCAGGAACTGTTGAATCCCAAGGTGCACAAGGTGCTGAGTTCCTACGACATCCTCGGCGGCCCGGCCACGTTCAACGTGCTGTACACCACCGAGAAATTCCACGACGAAAACCCCAAGACCTACAAGGCGTTCTACGACGCGTTGGCCGAGGCGGAGAAGATTATCAAGGCTGACAAACCGGCAGCGGCCCAGGCATACATTCGTGTCGAGCAGTCGAAGCTGCCGCTGGCGCTGGTGGAGAAGATTGTGCAGGACCCGGAAATCGACTTCACCATCGTGCCGCAGCGTACCTATATCTATGCCGAGAAATTGCAGGAGTTGGGGGTGTTGAAGAACAAGGCGGGGAGCTGGAAGGATTACTTCTTTGAAGAGGCGCATGGCGGGAACGGCAGCTGACTCTGTCTCGAATTGAAATGAGTACAAAATGTGGGAGCAGGCAAGCCAGCTCCCACATTGGATCTGCGGTGTTTTCAGGTTCCTGCCAGGTTGCTCTTGATCCAGTCATACAAGTGATTCCCCTCACTCGACAACTCGCTGCTGGCCCGGCGGCACAGGTAGTACTGGCGGCCATCATCGACCTGTAGATCAAACAGCTTCACCAACTCCCCATTTGCCTCATGCGGCGCCACCAGCGGCTCGCGCAGCAGTGCGCAGCCCAACCCGGTCAGCGTGGCCGTCAGCGCCAACTGACCATCCTCCAGCAGCAAACCATTCAGCGCGGTCCCGTGATGCACGTCGGCGGCCTGGAACCATTGGCTCCAGGTGCCGCGCTCTTCGTCATGCAGCAACGGCAATTCACTCAACGCCTCAGGTGTGTCGATCGGGCCGTGTTGCTCCAGGAAGGCGCGGCTGCAATACGGCGTGACGGCGCCCGAGATCAGCGGTTCGCTGTGGTATCCCGGCCAGTGCCCGGTGCCGAAGCGGATCGACAGGTCGGCGGCGTCGCTGGGGTAGCTGCGGTGGTTGGCGTAGGTGACGTTGATGTCCAGCGCCGGGTGGTCCTTGAGGAACTGTGCCAGGCGCGGGATGAACAGGTTGATGCCGAACAGCGGGATCAGGCTGATGGTGACCTGGCGCGTGGCGCTTTTTTCCCGCACGTGTTCGGTGGCGCTGCGCAGCACGGCGAAGGCCGAGCGGATTGCCCGGTAGTACTCGCGGCCTTCTTCGGTGAGCACCAGGTTGCGGCCCTGACGCAAGGTCAGCGGTTGCTGCAGAAAGCTTTCCAGCAGGTGCAGTTGATGGCTGACGGCGGAGGGCGACACGTCCAGCTCGCGGGCGGCGGAATTCACTCCGCCGTGGCGGGCGAACGCTTCGAAGGTGCGCACGGCACGCAGTGGTGGGTCATTAGCTAACTGTTCTAAATTATTCATGTGTTGAATTAAATACTAAGTGATGTGGCAAATAAAGAGCCATAAATGCCGTATTTATGGCGGTTATAGCGCTTAATGCATTTGGCATAACCATATGAATTTCTGATATTTGATAAAAATAGAATAGATGCTTAGTGTGCCGCCCTCGTAAGAAATGAGGTCGATGGTTTTCATGGATGCGTTTATCCAGCAACTGCTCAATGGCTTGATGACGGGCAGTCTCTATGCGCTAGTGGCCTTGGGTTACACCATGGTCTACGGCATTTTGCGGATCATCAACTTTGCCCACGGCGATGTGTTGATGATTGGCGCGTTGGTGGGCCTCTCGGTGATTCGCCTGCTGCAGGCGACATGGCCGGCGATGCCGCCGGTGCTGGTGCTGCTGGTGGCCACCGTGATTGCCATGGCGTTCTGCGCGGTCCTTGCAGTGCTGATTGAGCGGGTCGCGTATCGGCGCCTGCGCAATGCGCCGCGCCTGGCGCCATTGATCAGCGGCATCGGTGTCTCGTTGTTGCTGCAAACCATCGCCATGTTGGTGTGGACGCGTAACCCGCAGATGTTCCCGCAACTGCTGCCGCTGGAACCGATTGAAGTCCTCGCCGGGGCTTCGGCGCATCCGGCGATCACCAACGCCACTGCCCTGACCACCATCGCCGTGGCGCTGTCGGTGATGGTCGCGCTGCTGGTGCTGGTGGAGCGCACACGCTTTGGCCGGGCCATGCGCGCCGTGGCCGAGAACCCGCAGGTGGCGAGCCTGATGGGCATCAACCCGAACCGCATCATCGTGCTGACCTTCGCCATCGGCGGCGCCCTGGCGGCGTTGGCCGGGATCATGATGGCGAGCAACTACGGCAGTGCACATTTCTACATGGGCTTCCTGCCGGGCATCAAGGCGTTCACCGCGGCAGTATTGGGCGGTATCGGCAACCTCAAGGGCGCGATGCTTGGCGGCCTGCTGCTGGGGTTGATCGAGGCCCTGGGTACCGGCTACCTGGGCGCCGCCACCCATGGTGTGTTCGGCAGCAATTACCAGGATGTGTTTGCCTTTATCGTGTTGATCGCGGTGCTGGTATTTCGTCCTTCGGGGCTGTTGGGTGAACGACTGGCGACCCGCGCATGAGTTTCCTGAATACCTCCCGACAGCGCGCCAGCTTTGGCCTTGTATTGTTCGCCGTGGCGCTGGTGCTGGCGCCGTGGATTGTCGGGCATGCCGGCGGCAATACCTGGGTGCGCACCCTCGATTTCGCGTTGCTGTACATCATGTTGGCCCTGGGCCTGAATATCGTCGTGGGCTACGCCGGGCTGCTGGACATGGGCTTTATCGCGTTCTACGCAGTGGGCGCGTACCTCGCCGCATTGCTGTCCTCGCCGCATCTGTTGCAGCAATTCCCGGCGCTGATGGCGCTGCTGCCGGCGGGCATGCACACCTCTATCTGGTTGATCCTGCCATTGGCCGCGTTGCTGGCGGCGGGTTTTGGCGTATTGCTGGGCGCGCCGACCCTGCGCCTGCGTGGCGATTACCTGGCCATCGTGACCCTGGGCTTTGGTGAAATCATCCGCATCCTGCTGCGCAACCTCGACCGTCCGGTGAACATCACCAACGGGCCCAAAGGTATTTCCCAGGTCGATCCGATCAACCTGCTGGGGATCAACCTCGGGCGCACCCAGGAGCTGTTCGGCCTGCGCCTGCCTTCGGTCTATCTGTATTACTACCTGTTCGCCGCGCTGGTGGTGCTGATCCTGTTTGCCTGCATCCGCCTGGAGCGCTCGCGCATCGGGCGGGCCTGGGTGGCTATTCGCGAAGACGAAGAGGCGGCCCAGGCCATGGGCGTCAACACCCTGCGCTTGAAGCTGTTGGCGTTCGCCATCGGCGCCGGGTTTGGTGGTGTGAGCGGGGCGCTGTTTGCCGCGTTCCAGGGCTTTGTCTCGCCGGAATCCTTCACCCTCAACGAGTCGATCGCGGTGCTGGCGATGGTGGTGCTCGGCGGCATGGGCCACATCCCTGGGGTGATTCTTGGCTGTGTACTGCTGGCGGCGTTGCCTGAAGCGTTGCGCGCCAGCATGGGGCCGTTGCAGCAGGCGCTGTTCGGCCAGGTGCTGGTGGACCCGGAGATCATCCGCCAGTTGTTCTACGGGCTGGCCTTGATCCTGGCGATGCTCTATCGCCCGGCAGGCCTGTGGCCGAAAGGAGTTGCGCGATGAATCAGCCGTTGTTGCAGATCGATCAGGTGAACAAACACTTCGGCGGCGTGGCGGCGCTGACGAACGTGAGTCTGAGTATCCAGCCTGGCGAAATCTACGGATTGATCGGGCCGAATGGCGCCGGTAAAACTACCTTCTTCAACGTGATGACCGGCCTCTATACCCCGGATTCCGGCCGCTTTCAGCTGGACGGCCAGGACTACAAACCGACCAGCGTACATCAGGTTGCCCAGGCCGGCATTGCCCGGACTTTCCAGAATATCCGCCTGTTCAACGCCATGAGCGCGTTGGAAAACGTCATGGTCGGCCGCCATGTGCGCACCCGTAACGGCTTGTGGGCCGCCTTGAGTCGGCATCGCCAGGCCCGGGAAGAAGAAGCGCAAACCCGCGCCCATGCCCATCGCCTGTTGGCGTATGTCGGGCTGGCGGGGTTCGCCAATTACCGCGCCGACAGCCTGTCCTACGGTCATCAACGCCGCCTGGAAATCGCCCGTGCCTTGGCCACCGAACCGCGCCTGCTCGCCCTCGACGAACCCGCCGCCGGGATGAATGCTGCCGAGAAAGTGCAACTGCGCGGCCTGCTGGAAAAGATCCGCGACGATGGCCACACGCTGCTGCTGATCGAGCACGACGTAAAGCTGGTGATGGGAGTTTGCGACCGCATCAGCGTGCTGGATTACGGGCAAGTGATTGCCGTGGGCGCGCCTGCCGAGGTGCGCCGCGATCCGGCGGTGATCCAGGCTTATCTGGGAGCCAGTGCCCATGTCTGAAGCACTCTTGAATGTTGTCGGCTTGCAGGTGCGTTACGGCGCCATCGAAGCAGTCAAGTCCCTGGATTTGCAGATCGGCGAAGGCGAGCGAGTGACCTTGATTGGTGCCAACGGGGCCGGCAAGACATCCAGCCTCAAGGCCCTCACCGGACTGCTGCCGGCAGCGGCGGGGCAGATCCATTTTGCCGGGCGTTCGATCCTCGGCCAGGCACCGGACCAACTGCTGCGCCAGGGCATTGCCATGGTGCCGGAAGGGCGCGGCATTTTTGCGCGCATGAGCGTGCTGGAAAACCTCCAGGCCGGAGCCTTCCTGCGTCGTGACACCGAGCAGGTCAACCGCGAGATCCGCCAGCTGTTCGAGCACTTCCCGCGTTTGGAAGAGCGCCTGCAACAGTCCGCCGGCCTGCTCTCCGGTGGCGAGCAGCAAATGCTCGCCCTGGCTCGGGCACTGCTCTCCAAGCCGCGCTTGCTGGTGCTGGATGAGCCGTCCATGGGCCTGGCGCCGATCATGGTGGAGAAGATCTTCCAGGTGATCGACGACGTGTGCCGCCAGGGCATGACCCTGCTGCTGGTGGAGCAGAACGCCCGGCTCGCGCTGCAGGTCACCGACCGCGCCTATGTAATGGACACCGGGCGCATCAGCCTCACTGGCCCGTCCCATGAATTGCTCGACCACCCCGAGGTGCGCAGTGCCTACCTCGGTGAATGAATCAACCCTGACGCTACCGGACGCCCAGCGTGTTCCGACCAGCCCGTAAAGAAACAGGAACCCCTTATGAAGACTTTCAAGCACACCCTAGTGATCGGCCTGGCCCTGAGCAGCCTGGCGAGTGCCATGGCCCAGGCCGACCAGACCGTATTGATCGGCCTGGCCGGGCCGTTGACCGGTCCGTCGGCGCGGATCGGTAAGGACCTGGAAAACGGCGCGCAACTGGCCATCGACGCGGCCAACGCCAAACACCCGAAAATCAACGGCGAGGCGGTGACCTTCAAGCTGCTGTCCGAAGACGATCAATCCGACCCGCGCACTGCCGTCACCGTGGCCCAGCGCCTGGTGGACGAAGGCGTGGTGGGCGTGGTCGGCCACTGGAATACCGGCACCAGCATTCCTGCTGCACGGGTTTATCACGATGCGGGTATCGCCCAGGTGGCGCCGGTGGCCACCGGGCATGCGTACACCCAGCAGGGCTTCGACACCAGCTTCCGGATCATGGGCCATGACGACGATGGCGGCCAGGTGGCCGGCGACTATGCTTTGAACACCCTCAAGGCCCGGCGCATTGCGGTGATCGACGACCGTACCGCGTTCGGCCAGGGCCTGGCGGACCAGTTCGTCAAATCCATTGAGGCCGGTGGCGCCAAGGTCGTCTCCCGTGAATACGTGGACGACAAGACCATCGACTTCAGCGCGGTGCTGACCAACATCCGCAGCCAGAACCCGGACCTGATTTTCTTTGGTGGCGTCGATTCCCAGGCCGCGCCTTTGGCCAGGCGTATCAAGCAACTGGGCATTAAGGCACCGTTGATGGGCGCCGGTGGGTTTGTCAGCCAGACCTTCCTGCAACTGGCGCAGAACGAAGGCGAGGGCGTGATTGCCCTGGAGCCGGGTCTGGCGGTGTCGCAGATGCCCGGTGGCAATGCGTTTGAACAGGCTTACAAGGATCGCTACAAGGCGCCGATCGAACTGCATGCGCCGTTTGCCTATGACGGCGTCGGGGTATTGGTGGCGGCAATTGAGAAGGCCGATTCGGTCGACCCGCAAAAGTACCTGCCGGTGTTGCGCGCCATCAGCTATCAGGGCGTGACCGGGACCATTGCGTTTGATGCCGAGGGCAATCTGAAGAAGCCGTCGTTCACCGTGTATCAGGTCAAAAGTAATCAGTGGCAGCCAGTCAGTGTGGCGGGCGGCAAGTAACAACCCACCCCTGTAGGAGGCACACAATGAGCAAGCTGGAAGGTGAACTGGGCATCCTGGCCCGGCGGCGGATCGAAGCTGAAATCATCAAGCCGATCTACGAGATCCTGGTACGCGAGCAGGGCAAGGACTTTGCGGCGGCGGTGATCGGCGAGGCGGTGGGCAATGCGGCGATCCAGGCCGGCAAGCACTTTGCCGAGCTGGAAGAGCAGGGCGCCGACCTCAAGAGCTTCGTCGAGCTGCAGGTGCTCTGGGAAAAAGACGATGCGCTCAAGGTCGAGATCATCGCCAGCGACGCCGAGCACTACGACTACGACGTGAAGCGCTGCCGCTACGCCGAGATGTACCACGAGATGGGCCTGGGGGAGATCGGGCACTTGCTGTCGTGCAACCGCGATGAGTTGTTTATCGTCGGCTACAACCCGGACATCAAGCTGACCCGAACCCAGACCATCATGGGCGGCGCCCATCACTGTGACTTCCGCTACCGGGCCAAACCCCAGGAGCCGCGTTCATGAGCGACTTGGCACGGGTCAATGGCGAGCGCCTGTGGGACTCGCTGATGGAAATGGCGCAGATCGGCGGCACCGAAAAGGGCGGGGTCTCGCGCCTGGCCCTCACCGATGAGGATCGTCGGGGACGTGACCTGTTTGTGCAGTGGTGCGAGGCGGCGGGTTGCAGTATCCGGGTGGATGCCATGGGCAATATCTTTGCCCGACGCGCCGGGCGGCAGGATCACCTGGCCCCGGTGCTGACCGGCTCCCACGGCGACTCCCAGCCGGCGGGTGGCAAGTACGACGGTATCTACGGCGTGCTGGCCGGGCTGGAAGTGCTGCGCACTTTGAATGACCTGGGGATCGAGACCGAGCGGCCTATCGAAGTGGTCAACTGGACCAACGAAGAAGGCTCGCGGTTTGCCCCGGCGATGATTTCCTCGGGGGTGTATGCCGGGGTGTTTGACCTGGAGTACGGCCTGTCCCGGGAAGACAAGGCTGGCATCACCATCGGCCAGGCGTTGCAGCAGATTGGTTATGCCGGTCCGCATCAAGTGGGTGGCCAGGCGGTGCATGCGGCGTTTGAGCTGCATATTGAGCAGGGGCCGATTCTTGAAGCCCAGGACCTCACCATTGGTGTGGTCACCGGTGCCCAGGGCCAGCGCTGGTATGAAGTGGAACTGAGCGGGCGCAGTGCCCATGCCGGGACGACGCCGATGGATCATCGCCTAGATGCGTTGCTCGGGTTTGCGCGGGTGGTGGAGGCGGTGAACCAGATCGGCCTGGAGCAGGGTGCCGAAGGGCGGGCGACGGTGGGCATGGCGAACATCTTCCCCAACTCACGCAACGTGG